>JAYUEZ010000521.1:0-8678 GCA_043738965.1 Gammaproteobacteria bacterium | reverse complement strand
ACGCGGGTAAAGGGTTTATTTGACACCCATTTTCGGTGCTCCTAGGCTTGCCACCGGCTAACCAAGGTTTCGCGCCGCCGCGTGGGTCCATTCACTCTCGATTGGAGCCCGCATGCGACCTAAACGTTTCCAATTTGAACGCAGCGCTTCACTGTCGAATCGATCCTCGTGGCCGCGGCCGAATTGCGCGACGAACAACCGCACATCATGGCAACACACGCGCAGGCCGAGAGCGGAAAATCGGTGGGACAGAATGTGGAGCGCGTACAAGATGCGCGCCTCTTAAGTGGCCGTTGCGCGACGCGCTGCGCGTACGACACTACTACGCTCGCACAGAATTCTATTTCAGAAAAATCGATCGACATGAATCCGGGCACGCCGTTCAATAATTCCAAGTCGCTAGCGCCAAACAAGGTTTATGCTGTCGTCGGCTACGCACTCAATAAGCTGGATTAAGTCCAGCGTGCCGAACGAATAGTGTTCCGAGTCACGACGTAGTCACTGGAGTCATGCACATGATCAATAGCCTTCGAAGAGCGTTCCTCCACGCCACGTGCCGCGCTGGGTTATCCGCGCTAATGGTGAGTTTAGGGTTGCGCTCGGCACTCAGTTGGGCGGCGGAATCGCGACCGGCGTTCGAATCGCAGACCCTGGACGATGTTTTCAAAACGCTGGGGATTAGCCACCCTCGGCAATCAACGGACATCACGTTCAAGGCGCCAGAAATCGCCGAAAACGGTGCAGTCGTTCCGCTTGAGGTCGAAAGCCATTTACCGCAAACGCGTTCAATCATCGTGGTGGTGGAAAAAAACTCGCATGTGCTGACCGCTGATTTTTCGATCCCCGAAGGCACCGAACGGTTTATCGCGACGCGAGTCAAAGTTGCCGAAAGTTCGAACGTCCACGCAATCGTTAAAACCGATGCCGGTGTTTTCTACGCGACGAAGCTGGTCAAGGTCACGATCGGCGGCTGCGGCGGTTGAGCGAATTACTTAGCGGAGACTAGTCGATGGCAGATCCGATGCGAATTCGCGCCGCGCTTGTCGGCGACCTCGTGGACGTTAAAATTTTAATGGCGCACGACATGGAAACCGGCCTGCGTAAGGATAGCGATGGAAATACGGTGCCCGCGCATTACATCGTTAACATCGGTGCAACCTGCAATGGCCGCACCGTACTCTCGGCGCAGTGGGGACCCTCGGTCGCTAAAAATCCGTTTCTGTCGTTCCGTTTTCGCAATGCCGAAAAGGGTGACAAATTGTCCGTCACTTGGGCTGACACGGGCGGCGATACGCGTACCGACGAAGTCGCCATACGATAAATTGTCGCGTGTGTAAGCCCACCAATCTGTGTGCATTACGCGTGGCTCCGCGCGCTCGGAGAACCTTATGATCCTGCGTCGTTGGATCACTGTCTTCAGTTTAATGGTGTCGGTATTCGGTAGTTTTGCGACGCTCCATGCGGAAACGCCGGCGGATGCCATCGCTGAATACCATGCGATGTTTGGTGACGAAAACCCGGCTGAGCTCTGGCAATTGCGCGGTAAAGATCTGTGGCAACAGCCACGCGGGCCGAAAAACGTGGCGCTGTCCAAATGCGATCTCGGTGTCGGCGCCGGCGTGATCGACGGCGCGTATGCGCACCTTCCGCGCTGGTTCGACGACACGCAACGTGTGCAGGATCTCAAGTCACGCCTGGTATTCTGCATGGTCACGCTACAGGGGCTCGCGGAAGAACAACTGTTGAAGACGCGTTTCGGTGATGGTTCCAAGAAATCAGAACTCGAGGCGCTGACGGCCTACCTTGTCGCCGCTTCGCGCGGTCATCAGGTCGCGGTGTCTGTGACACGCCCGGCTGAGCAGGCCGCCTACGATCTGGGCCGCAGCGCGTTTTTCTATCGTGCCGGTCCGCACGATTTTGCCTGTGCGACTTGTCATGGCGAAGTTGGCAAGCGGATCCGTCTGCAAGGGTTACCGAAACTCACCGACGTTGATGGCGCGCGCTCGGCGTATACCAGTTGGCCGGCTTACCGCGTCTCTCAGGGTGAATTCCGGACCATGGAATGGCGACTCGCGGATTGCTTTCGACAGCAACGATTGCCGCAACTCAAGTATGGCTCAGAGATTGCCATCGGCCTCACGCTGTTCCTCGCTAAGAACGCCAACGGCGGCGTGATGACCGCGCCGACTATTAAGCGTTGAAAGGATTAATTCTCATGCTCCAGATTTCGATCGGGTTAATGGCATTGGCGGCGGCGAGCTTCACCGCAAATGTAGCTGCGGCGGACGCTAAACTAGCGCGCGTTACTACCGCAATGAAGAACTCATTCGAGACCAAGGGCCAGGCAACGCTGGACCGGCTTGATCAGGATGAGACGCAGGCGCTCTGTAGTTCCTATGCCGATTCCCCACTGCCGCCGGCCGTGGCACAACGAATCGCGGCCACAAATCGCGCCACCCTTCGCTCTCCGGTGGCCGGCCAGTATCTTGGCGATTGGAAGCGTGGCGAAAAAATCGCAGAGACCGGTACCGGCTTACAATTTAGTGACGACCCGACTAAACCGGCGGGCGGCAATTGCTATGCGTGTCACGAACTTTCGGGGACTGAAATGGCGTTCGGTACGATCGGTCCAAGCCTGCGTCATTACGGCAAACTTCGCGGCACCACTCGCGTGGCATTCGAAACGGCCTGGGGCAAGTTGTACAACTCCAATGCACAAACGCCGTGCTCGACTATGCCGCGATTCGGTCATCAAAGGATCCTCACTGAAGCGCAACTTAAAGATGTGATGGCGTATCTGTTCGATTCCGCCTCGCCGGTCAATCAGTAAATAATGCGGCGCCGAGATTTTCTGCAAGTACTCGCGGCCGCGACGGCAAGCGGGCTAGCGCTGCATGATCGGCGCGTCTTGGCCAATGCCGATGGCGATGCGTTCTACGCGATTCCATCTTTCGGTAATTGTAGCCTCCTGCACTACACCGACGCGCATGCGCAACTACTGCCCGTGTGGTTCCGCGAACCCGACGTTAATCTCGGCGTGGGTGAAGGGCAAGGCCAACCGCCGCATCTCGTGGGGGAGAAATTTCTAAGGTATTTCAGCATCACGCCGGGCTCGCGTGAGGCCTATGCCTTCAGCTGTGTAGATTTCGCTAACGCCGCGCGGATCTACGGGCGCGTTGGCGGTTATGCTGAACTCGCCACTGCAGCAGACGGTGAACGCGGCGCGCGCGGCCGGTGCGGTGGTCGTGGTATTGCTGTCGCATAACGGCATGGACGTTGATCTCAAACTTGCTGGCCGCATCACCGGGTTGGATGCAATCCTCGGTGGACACACGCACGACGGTGTGCCATGGCCAATCACGGTTAATAACCACGCTGGCAAGACCTTGGTCACGAATGCTGGGAGTAATGCCAAGTTTCTTGGCGTACTCGATTTTGAGGTACGCGACGGCAAAGTTCGCGACACGAAATATCGCCTGCTGCCGGTCTTCGCAAACCTGTTAACGCCCGATCCCATGATGACGAAGATCATCGAGGGGCACCGTCGGCCGTACACCAAGCAGCTTCAGGAAGTATTGGCGGTGACCGATGGTTTGCTTTACCGACGCGGTAACTTTAATGGAAGCTTCGATCAAGTAATCCTTGATGCACTACACGCCGTGAAGGGCGCGGAAATCGCGTTTTCGCCTGGCGAAAGGTGGGGTACCAGCTTGCTCCCTGGCGAAGCGATAACGATGGAGCGATTGCTCGACCAAACGGCAATCACCTATCCAGCGACTACCGTCAACGAATTCACCGGAGCGCGCATCAAGGCCATTCTCGAGGATGTTTGCGATAATTTGTTCAATCCCGATCCGTACTACCGGCAGGGCGCGGACATGGTGCGCGTCGGAGGCTTAAGTTACACCTGTGAGCCGACGGCGGCGATGGGTAAACGGATCAGCGATCTGCGGCTAAATGGGAAGCCACTCGATGCCGCCCGCAAATACAAAGTGGCGGGGTGGGCGTCGGTCGCCGAACGGGTCGAAGGTCCGCCGGTATGGGAAGTGGTGGCGCAGTATCTGCGCGCACATAAGACGCTGGCGCCGCCGGTCCTCAATTTGCCGACCCTGCGAGGAGTCGGCAACGCCAGCAACGGATGATTCTCGCTCATCAAGGCGTTAGCGCGGCGCCATCCGGATCGCCCCATCCAACCGCACATCTTCACCATTGAAGTAGCCGCAAGTGATCATGGTCAACGCCAGGTGCGCGAACTCCTCCGCGCGACCGAGTCGCTTTGGAAACGGCACCTGCGTCGCCAGACTCGCTCTGACTGCTTCGGGCGCACCCTGCAGCAGCGGCGTGTCGAAGATGCCAGGCAAAATCGTATTGACCCTAATCGCATCACCGGACAGATCGCGGGCAATGGTCAACGTCATGCCGACCACGCCAGCCTTCGACGCGGTGTACGCGGCTTGGCCGATCTGCCCATCTTCCGCGGCGACCGACGCAGTGTTAACGATCGCCCCGCGATCGCCATCCTCTAGCGGCGGCAAGGTGAGCATTCCGGCGGCGCTCTTGGCGATACAGCGGAAGGTCCCGATAAGATTGATTTGAATGATGCGCTCGAAGTTGTCGAGCGGATATTCTTTGATCGCGCCGGATTGCCGATCACGCGACACGGTCTTTGCCGCCCCGCCCCCCACCCCAGCGCAATTAACGAGGATCCGTTCCTGGCCGATCGCCGCGCGCGATTTCGCAAAGGCCGCATCGACCTCCTCGCTGGACGTGACATTGACCTGACAGAAAATGCCGCCCAGTTCGCGCGCGAGCGCTTCGCCTCCTTCTGCATTTACATCGAACAAACTGACCTTAACGCCATGCGCGGCGAGCAGACGGGCAGTCGCCGCGCCAAGGCCGGATGCGCCGCCAGTGATGACGGCAGAAATAGTTGAATCAAGTTTCAAGTGACCTTCTCCTCAGATTGTTTACGTGGCCGACGGACAACCCAACATGTGCGTCCCGCGACGGTTTCGTTCGCTGGATTGTTGCCGCGAACAGCCAGTCGCCACCGTACGTGTTGCACGCGTCAGCTTGGCGCTATTTCACAATACGCTATCGAGCCCTGGCCATCCTTTAAAGTCGGCATAGGTTCGGTCGACTGCAATTTTGTCGCCGCGAATTTCCAACACCGCGCAGAACGGCAATTCCCAGTCGGCGCCGCGACTCGCGTCAACCACGACCGCCTCGACCACCACTGCCGTATCCGTGGCATGCATGTGGGCAACGCGCATGCGGCGTTGGGGCGCGGCGCGCCACACTGACTTTTCGACCTCGATAAATTTATCGATACCGTCGTACCAGCCGAGACCCATCGCACCGACTTTATAATCCGTGTGATAGCACTCGCGGACGAATCGTTCGGGATCGATGTTGTACAGTTCGACATAACGTTTCGCTACGGCGAGATTATGTTGTCGGTTATCAGTCACGAGGATGCTCCTGAGTTTGCGTTGATGGCGGCGTCGATGCGGCCTTCGCCGATGGAGTCGGCATGGCTGCCTGGAGAGTTTATCCGCATCGCCCTTCATTGATAACACCTAATAGGGTAAGCGTTCGATTTGCTGTTCCCGCCGAGCCTCGATCCAAGCCATATTTTCGATGCCATCTTATTGGTTGCGACAAAAGGGCGATCACTTCTAAACACTAGCGACCGACGGTTTATTTACGGCATTATTCTTCGATGCCGAATTTTGCGCCGATTAAAGCCGTCGGTTGGCGACTCGCAAGTGCCGCCGCCGCGATCTTGGTCGTGTCGCTGGCCGTGTTTTGTCTCATTCATCTGATTCCCGGCGATCCCATCGACGCGATGCTGGGCGAACACGCGACGAGCACGGATCGCGCGGCACTCGCTCATGCGCTTGGCTTGGATGCGTCTTTGCCAACGCAGCTCACCCGCTACTACGGCGGACTATTGCGGTTTGATCTCGGTCGCTCGGTGTATACCCAACGACCGATCGCCGCGATGCTGCTTGAGCGCGCGCCGTTTACCGCGGCGCTCGCGACTAGCGCGGTGGGTCTCGCGTTATTGATCTCGATACCGTTAGGCATTTTAAGCGCGTTAGGCCCACGCTCGATGTGGGATCGCGCGACCTTAGTGCTCGCCGTGATCGGCGGCGCAGTGCCGAATTTTGTCATCGGGCCGGTACTGATCGTGATATTCGCGGTGTGGTTGGGCTGGGCCCCGGTCAGCGGCGCCGAATCCGTACGGGGTTTAGTGTTACCCGCGGTCACGTTGAGTCTGGGGTTAGCGGCGATCCTTGTTCGTCAATTGCGCTCGGCCTTGCGCGGCGTGTTGGGCGCGGATTACATTCGAACCGCCACGGCGCTCGGTGCGACGCCGTTCGAACTGATGCGCCATGCGCTGCCGAACGCCGCCCTGCCCCTGCTGAGCGTTGCTGGCACACAGCTCGGGGTGTTGATGGGTGGCGCGGTCATCACCGAGACGGTATTCAGTTGGCCGGGACTTGGTGAATTAACCATTGAGGCCATTCAGGGCCGCGATTATCCCGTGGTGCAAGCCTGCGTGCTCTATATCAGTCTCGTCTATGTTCTCATCAACACGCTGCTCGACCTCGTTTACGCGTGGTGCGATCCGCGCATAAGCTGGCACTAATGCGGAGTCGTGACTGGGTGTGTTTAACGGTGATCCTTGCTTGGCTAGGTAGCGCGGCGGTAGCGCCGCTCGTCCTGCCGACGGCCACTGCCGTCGACCTGACGCGGATGTTCGCGCGTCCGCAATGGGCGCTGTGGCTCGGCGCGGACGATCTGGGTCGCGCCATTGCACCGCGCGTGATCAGTGGTGCGGGCGTGTCGTGTCCGGTAGCGCTGCTGGTGGTGGCTATCTCATTTAGCGTGGGGAGTGTGCTCGGCATTACCTGCGCGTGGTGCGGTGGGCGTCTCGACTTTATCGGCATGCGCGTGATGGATGCATGCTTGGCGTTTCCGGGAATTCTGCTCGCGATTGCACTCGCCGGCATCATGGGACCGGGGCTCGGCAATGTGGTGATAGCGCTCTGTAGCATCGGCTGGGTTGGCTTTGCGCGATTGGCGCGCGCGCAAACGCTTAGCGTGAAGCATCGCGAGCATGTCTTGGTCGCGGAAGCGATGGGCGTAAGGCCCGATCATATTCTTATGCGTCATGTGTGGCCGCTGGTGCTCGCGCCGTTGTTGGTCGAAGCGAGTTTCGCGTTTGCGAGTGCCATCGCCGCCGAAGCGGGCATGAGTTTTCTTGGGTTGGGCGTTCAGCCGCCCACCCCCTCCTGGGGCAGTATGTTGCGCGAAGCCGCGCAGTTTCTATTGATTGCGCCGCATTTAATGCTTGGTCCGGCGCTCGCGATCGTCTCCTTAGTGTTTTCCGTACAAATCTTGGGTGAGCGTTTGCGCGCGCATCTCCAATTTGAAAATCACGAGACGGCACGGCCGTGAGCCTTGGCCCGTTGCTGATCGATCTCCAAGGCTTGGCGTTGAACGCCGACGAACGCGAGCTGCTCGCGCATCCGTTGGTGGGTGGGGTAATTCTGTTCTCGCGCAATTATCAAGATCGCGCGCAGTTGGCCGCGCTCACCGCCGCCATTCACGCCGTGCGGACGCCGCGGTTGTTGATCGCCGTCGATCACGAGGGTGGACGCGTGCAGCGCTTTCGACACGAATTTACCGAGTTGCCAGCGCTGGCCAGTCTGGGCGCGCTGTATGAACAAAACGTGCCTCGCGCGCTCGAAGAGGCGGCGGATCTCGGCTGGCTAATGGCGGCTGAATTACGCGCGCACGAGGTCGATTTCAGTTTCGCTCCGGTGCTCGATCTCTATACGAGTCACAGCAAGGTCATCAATGATCGCGCGTTCCATGCCACCCCCGAAATCGTCGCGCGCCTGGGCCAAGCGTATATGCGCGGCATGCATGCGGCGGGCATGGGCGCGGTGGGTAAACATTTTCCGGGGCATGGCACGGTCAGCGCCGATTCGCATCATGAGTTGCCGATTGACCGGCGCACCCTGGAGACTTTGCGCTTGCGCGATTTGGTCCCGTTTCGATTGCTCGCGGCGGCCGGCATCGAAGGCATCATGCCGGCGCATATCTTGTTTCCGGCGGTTGACAGCCTGCCGGTGGGTTATTCACGAGTATGGATCGAAGAAATTCTGCGTCAGGAACTAGGCTTCATGGGCGCGGTGTTTAGCGATGATTTAAGTATGTCGGGCGCCGCGATCAGCGTAAACCCTATCGAGCGTGCCGAGCTCGCGCTCGCTGCCGGCTGCGATATGTGCCTGCTGTGTAACGATCGTTCGGCAGTGATCGCCGTACTCGATCGGCTGAAGGTCGCGCCCAATCCGGTAGCACAGGTGCGCCTAATGCGCCTGCATGGTCGCGGAAATTTGAATTGGTCGACACTGGTTGGCCATCCACGGCGCGCGGTCGCACTGGGCGCCTTAGCCATGCTCGAGCCGGCGCCAAGCTTGGAATTGGGTGATGACGCGCCAGCGTGAACCTCGACTCGCCACGCGCCCGGCGAAATATTTCTGCCGTGCGTGGGTGGTATTGCTGTTGGCATGCGCGAGCGTCGGCGCCGCTGCTCTCCAGTGCACACCGCTTCGACCACGGGCAACGCCGCTAACCGATACAGCCTATACCCAGGGGTTGCT
>JAYUEZ010000520.1:0-3296 GCA_043738965.1 Gammaproteobacteria bacterium | reverse complement strand
TCACCCCGGAGCTGCGCCAGCAGGGTTTCGCGCGTGAGGTCGTCAACCGAGTACAGCAGATGCGGAAGTCGATGGACCTCGCGTTGACCGATCGCATTGTGCTCGAAATTGCCGCGGATCATGCGATGATTGACGCCATCACGAGTCATCGAGATTACGTTGTCGCTGAAGTACTAGCCATTGATCTCAAATTTGTGGCGACACCCACTGGCGCCGCCACCGAGACGTTTGAGATCGGTGACAGTGAGCTAACCATCGGCGTTACCGTGGAGGGGAGAACACCGTGAGCGCACCATCGCACGCAGGAGTTTCATCTATGATTTCTAGCCCAATACGCAGGCACGGACGTCTTCTCATTGGGTTCGTGGCGTTATGGTGTGTCGCCGTTCAAGCCACCACCCCAAGCACACCCACCGCGCGCGTGCAGGATACAATCGACAAAATCATCGCCATCCTGCACGGCAAAAACATCAACCGCGAGGAAGAGTGGGAGCGCATCGGCACCATCATCGACGATCGGTTCGATTTTCAAAGCATGTCGCAAAGCGTGCTCGCCACCAACTGGCAGACAGCCAGCAAGGCTGAGAAGCGCCGCTTTGTCGAATATTTTTCGCAATACCTCGAAGATACCTATCGCACTAAAATTCAAGCGTACACCAATCAGCGAGTCGATTACGGCAAGGAAATCATCCACGGTACCCGTGCCACGGTCGAGACCTTTATCGTCACCGACAAAATACGCGTGCCGATAATCTACAAGCTTAAAAACAACGACAGCGAATGGTTCGCGTATGACGTGGTGATAGAAGGTGTGAGTTTGGTCAATAACTATCGCAACACCTTTGACGCCATCGTTAAATCGGAAGGGATGGATGGCTTGTTGCGCGATCTTGAAGGGCGCATTTCGAATTACCAGGCGACGCATGCCGGCGTGCGTCCGCAACCATGAACGACGCGATAGGCCAGTGCCGAGTAGGTGCGGCGGAGTTAGTGGTGATGAGAGTCGGTACTAAAGATATATTTGCTGAGCAGTTCCTCGAGATTAATCGAAGCCTCGGTTTCTAGCACTTCGCCACCAGGCGCGATGAATTCGGTCGCGCCGCCCGGTGCGATTTTCACGAATTTGTCACCGACGATGCCAGACGTTCTGATCGAAGCGATGGAATCCACCTGTAGGCGCACGGTGCGCCGAATTCGCATCTCAACCAGGGCCTCGTAGGTTTTTGGATCGAGGCTTATTTTTCTTACGGACCCAACCCGCACGCCCCCAACTTCTACGTGCGCGCCTTCACGTAAGCCGGAGCTCGACGTGAACCGTGCGCTTAACGGCATGCTTTGGTCACCCCCTAAATCCACTTCGCCCAAATTGAGGGCGAGATAGGCCAGAGATAGCAGCCCAAGCGCAATAAACGCACCGACGCTAATTTCAATTGACGCACTCGGGTTCATGGCATGGACGTCAGGCGGGACGCAGTCATAGCAACACTGCACTTAACACGTAATCAAAAAACAAGATTGCCAGCGATGCTACCACCACCGCTTCGGTGGTGGTACGACTGACACCAGCAGCGCCGCTTAAGCCTTCACTGAGAAAACCTTTGGCGAGGCAAATCCAGGCCATTAACACGCCGAATACGGCTGCTTTGAACATTCCGTGAATGGTGTCGTGATTAATGACCCCATCCGCCATCGCGCCGAGATAGGCGTTGACGTTGATATCGAAGCTGGCGCGCGCGACCAAGGTACTGCCGGCAATACCAAAAATAATGAAAATCGCGGTCAACAATGGCAGCGCGCAAACAAACGCCCCAAAGCGTGGAACGTGCAAAAAGCCGAAGGGATCGATCGCCAGGCCTTCGAGGGCATCCAACTGGTGATCGGTGCGCATGATGGCAATTTCAGCGCAACTGGTCGACCCAGCGCGGCCGATCACGATAAGCGCCGTTAAGAGCGGCCCGAGTTCACGAATCAAGGCGAGGCCGACTGCGGTACCTAATAATCCGCTAGCGCCAAAGCGCACCAGTGAATCGTGAAATTGGACAGCAACGACCATTCCGACAAACGCACCAGCGGCGGCAATCACAGCGGTCGAGCACGCGCCAACGAAATAGACTTGGTGCAACCAGCGGCGGAATTGTCCGGGCGAGCGGCCGATTGCGGTCAGCGTTGCAAACAAGAAATAGCCGTAGCGACCGAAGTCGCGAAATAGCGCGACGAAAGAAAGTCTACGCCGTGCACGTGCTTCGGTAGTGTCGGCGCCCGCCGTTAAACGCGTGAGATACTCCGTTGGTGAGTGCGTACCGGCGACGGTCGTATGCCCTAAGAGAGATTGCACTTCCTGACTCGAATGATTCCGAATTTCGTCGGGGGTACCGACCGCGAGGACTTCACCGTCATGCAGCACGAGGATTTTATCGGCGACTCGAAGCGCGCTTTCAACCGCATGCGTGATGTAGATAATCGTCAGGTTTTGCGTGCTGCGGAGACGCAATAAAAGTTGGTCGAGCTCGGCTGCATTGGCCGGATCGAGGCCGCTCGATGGTTCGTCGAGCAACAGAAGTTCGGGGTCCATCACCACGGCACGCGCAAGGCTTACGCGCTTCAACATGCCACCAGACAACTGCGCCGGCATCATATGGTCGATCCCAGAAAGATGAAGTAGCTCGAGTTTCAGGTGACTCACGATGCGAATGGTCGTGCGTTCGAGCTTGGTGTGTTGGCGCAGCGGTAACTCGATGTTGTCGATGACATTGAGCGAACTGAGTAATCCACCGCCTTGGAAGGCCACCCCAATGCGTTTCCGCGCGCGTGTTAAATCGCCACGTGACGCGCCGTTAAGAACAAGCCCGAGAATTTGAACTGCCCCAGATGTCGGGCGCCGTAAGCCTATTAGCTGCTGCAGCAGCGTGGATTTCCCCGAGCCGCTGCGGCCGATGACCGCGAAGATTTCGCCCGGCCGCACGTCGAATGAGACGTCGTGCAATATCGGATCACCGCCATAGCCAGCCGATAAGTCGCGTACGCTTACCACGGCCTCACTAGCATGCGTTCTAGCGTGCGGCATAGCAGGACCAGCGTTAAGGGTGCAAGAAGGGTCGAACTATAGGGGCAGCGTACGGTGATCGCTAGCCACAGTTGGCTCGACTAGGGTAGTAGGTCGGCACCCATCGCGTCACGGCGAGCGCAGCGAAATAATCCATCTCCATCATCTTGATCTGGGTTTCTTCCGTGTACGACGCTTGCCACGGCGACAGCGCTATTTGTTGCGGGAGTCGCTTTAGCGACGAATCTTAGCT
>JAYUEZ010000519.1:0-3306 GCA_043738965.1 Gammaproteobacteria bacterium | reverse complement strand
ACCGGCCACTTCGATCAATTCGATTCCGCGCCCGACATAATCCGCCTGCAACGCCGTAATCGTCGTGATGAGTTCAGCGTGCGACGGCGCCTCCGCATTCAAGTGCGCGAAAACGCTGGCCAGGCGCTCGAGCGTTACCGCGCCTTCGGCGGCCATGACCGCGGCTTCGATAATCGGTTTAAGTGCATCGGTTTCCATAAGCTGAAAAATTAAGCTGCCAGTTTGATATAAATCGGCGCGCGTTCATCGTTTTGCACCAGCTCGATGAGGCGTTGCCGCAGAAGCTCGAGCACGGCCAACAGACTCACGACCGCGCCGGCCTTGCCTTCCGCGGCACTGAATAATTCGACAAAGGCGATGAAGCGATCGGCCACCGCGCGTTCAAGAACTAGGGACATGCGCTCGCGTACCGACAGGGGTTCGCGCTGAATTCGATGATCGCCAAACATCTCGTTCCGCCGCAGGACATCGCGAAATGCCGCGAGCACCACGTCCAAGCTCACCGTCGGCGGCAGCGCGCGGCGTTCGCGCTGCTCGAATTCGACCACGACTCGATGCAGTTCACGTTCGAGTCGCGGCAAGGTGTCGATATCCTCGGCCGCTTTCTTGTAGCGTTCATACTCTTGCAGGCGGCGCACGAGTTCTGCGCGCGGATCGTCTTCTTCCGGCTGTTGGCCTGGCGGCCGCGGCAATAACATCCGCGATTTGATTTCCGCCAGCACCGCGGCCATCACCAAGTAATCCGCCGCTAATTCCAGTTTCGCGCCGTGCATCATGTCGATGTAGCGCATGTATTGCTCGGTGATTCGCGCAATCGGAATATCAAGAATATCCAAATTCTGACGCTTGATGAGATACAGCAATAGATCGAGCGGGCCCTCGAACGCCTCTAAAAATACTTCGAGTGCGTCGGGCGGAATGTAGAGATCTTTCGGCGGCATCGTCAGCGGTGTCCCAAGAACGATGGCAAACGGCATTTCGTCCTGCAGCGGGCGCTCACCCAGCGGCAAATAATTAATCGTACTCACCACGGCTTACCGATAGACCAGATTCATGACTTGGCGAACTTCGTCCAAAGTTTCGCGTGCGACCGCACGCGCCGCCTCGCAACCTTCATCGACGATGGCGCGCACAGTATCCGGATCGCCCAAGAATTCTTGGCTACGTTCGCGGATCGGCGCTTGTTCTTTCAAGACCGCGTCGATTACCGGTTGTTTGCAGTCGAGGCAACCAATCGCGGCGCTCCGGCAGCCTTGCTGCACCCACAGTTTTACGTCCTCGCCCGAATAGATCTCGTGGAATTTCCACACCGGACACTTCGCCGGATCACCCGGATCGGTACGGCGCACGCGCGCCGGATCGGTCGGCATGGTGCGTAATTTTTGGCGCACCGATTCTGGGGCTTCGCGCAATCCAATGGTGTTGTTGTAGGACTTCGACATCTTCTCGCCGTCGAGCCCCGGCATTTTTGATTCGGGCGTCAATAAGGCCTGCGGCTCCGGCAGGATTACCTTACCGCCACCTTCGAGATAGCCAATCAACCGTTCGCGATCGCCTAAGGAAATATTCTGCTGGACTTCGAGAAAGGCCTGCGCCCGCCCCAGTGCCTCGAAGTCGCCCCCTTCCTGATAACGTTTGCGCAAATCGTGATAAAGCTTGGCATTTCGCTTGCCGAGTTTGGCGACCGCCGCTTCGGCCTTCTCTTCAAAGCCGGGCTCGCGCCCGTAGAGGTAATTAAAACGGCGTGCCACTTCACGCGCGAGCTCGATGTGCGCGACCTGATCTTCGCCGACCGGAACATTGCCTGCTTTGTAGATCAGGATGTCGGCGGCTTGTAACAGTGGATAACCGAGGAACCCGTAGGTCGAGAGATCGCGTTCTTTCAGTTTCTCCTGCTGATCTTTATAGGTGGGCACACGTTCCAGCCAACTGATCGGCGTCACCATCGACAGTAGCAAATGCAGCTCGGCGTGCTCGGGAACTCGCGACTGAATAAAGATCGTTCCCTCGCCGGGATTGATGCCGACTGAAAGCCAATCCACCACTAGGTCATAAACGCTCTCGCCAATGATCGCCGTGTCTTCGTAACTAGTGGTTAACGCGTGCCAATCGGCGACGAAGAAAAAGCATTCGTATTCATGTTGCAACTGGATCCAGTTCTTGAGCACGCCGTGGTAGTGCCCGAGATGCAACTGTCCCGTGGGGCGCATCCCGGATAGCACGCGTTTATTGGCGCCGAGGCTCATCGGAAATTATTGCCCATAAGTTAAAACACAAACTATGCAACAAGGAGTTGGACTACGCGCTCGATCCATTTCAGAGCTGGGCCAAGTATCGCGCCCACTACGCCACCCATTAATAATGCCGCCAATATCACCAACCCGAACGGCTCGACCTTGTTATAAGCAATCGCTAACCGCGGCGGCAATAACGAGGTGACAATGCGACTGCCGTCGAGTGGCGGGATGGGGATTAGGTTGAGAAGCATGATTGTTGCATTGAAGAACACACCCGTCCAACTCATTAGGCCTAGCAGACCCGCGTCGCCGACCAACCGGAGAACCACCGCCCAAGCCGCGAGCATTAAAAAATTCGACGCCGGTCCGGCGGCCGCCACTAACGCGATGTCGCGCGGCATGTGCTTAAGATTGCGCCAATTCACGGGCACGGGTTTGGCCCAACCGAAGAATGAGCCACTGGCTAGATAGACTGCCGCGGGGATCACCACGCTGCCGAGCGGGTCGATATGTTTAAACGGATTGAGCGACAAACGACCAAGGCGGGCTGCCGTGGAATCCCCTAACTGATTAGCCGCCCAGCCATGCGCGACTTCATGCAAGGTAATGGCGAGGATCGCTGGTGGCGCAAAAATTAGGATTTTTAGCAGGACTATCACGGGTCTACCGGTTCCTCATCAAATAAATGCGCGACATCGCCCAAGCCACGCCGCACCAGGCGCGGCTCGTCGCCAGACAAATCGATTATCGTGGTGGGCGTGCGGCCACCGTTGCCGGCGTCGATAAACAAATCAACTTGATTCAAATAACGCTCGGCGAGGTGATCTGAGTCGTAGGCGTCTAGCGTTTCAGGCTCGATCGGCAGCGTAGCACTCAACATCGGTTGTTGCAGTTCCGCGAGTAGACCTTGGGTGACCGGATGCGCCGGGATCCGCAAGCCAATGGTCTTGCGCTTGGGATCCAGGAGCCGCTTCGGCAGTTCACGCGAGCCTTGCAAAATAAAGGTGAACGGCCCCGGGGTTAGCGCGCGTAGCAATCGGAAGGCGGTATTCGAAACCCGCGCGTAAGT
>JAYUEZ010000518.1:0-8728 GCA_043738965.1 Gammaproteobacteria bacterium | reverse complement strand
TGGGCCGATGGTGGCGGTCGACCCCAGCTATTCAATTGCGTGGCGGCGCCCTGTTGACGTTGTTCTTGCACATTCGCAAGGAGCGCTTGGATCGCGCGCTCAAAACTGTCCATGCGATGCCCAGCGCAATGATCGTGGAGGAATTTTAGGTTATCGGTTGCCGTATTCTTGCCCGTCGCTTGATAAGTGAGGTGGGCGACGGTGTTGTAGGCCGTAAGATAACCCGCCAAGTACGATTTATAATCCTGTGCGGTCGCCTGATCGTAGGCGGCAACGAACTGATTGCAGGAGGCTTGGCCCACGCCCCACACCGCGTAATTCCCCGCGGCGTCAGCGGCTAGCGTCGGCTCAGCGGCAACTAACAGACCAAGTGCACAGGCCGCGCTCGCGCGCATGGAACTAGTCCTTCCGGTTACGCAAACGCAGTTGATTTTTAATGCTGTCCGAAAGCTAACGGACGGCGGCGACGCTTAAACTGAGTCCGCAGAAAGTCCATCTGATCGGCTAGGATACGGCGATTCGAGAGCGCGAGAAATTCAGCCCAATTCGGCGCGTAAGGTACCGCCAACAGAGGCATGTGCGCGGTTTCGGGAGAACGTCCCCCTTTGCGGGTGTTGCAATGGCGGCAGGCGGCAACCACGTTCTGCCATTTATCCCGGCCACCGAGGGACAGGGGCACGACGTGATCTCGCGTCAGGTGACTATCCGGAAATTCTTCACCACAGTACATGCATAGGTAACCGTCGCGCCGGAATAACTCGTGATTATTTAGCGGTGGCACGGCGCGCGGAATATGTGCCCCGCGGCCCGAGCGTTTAATGGCGATGATACTGTGGACCAAAATTCGCGAACGTTCGCCGGTGGCCCGGGCGATTCCACCTTGAATTTCGAATTTGTGCTCGCCGGTGGTCCACGCGACCAAGCCACGGCTATATAAACAGACTGCATCCTGCCATGGCATCCACCGTACGGGGACGCCCGTTACATCTAGCCTAAGAATTAGTGGAACGCTGATCATGTCGCGGATCGGATGCTGAATAATATCGTTACTTAGTTGACTCGAAACTATATCTGGGTGGATTGTTTCCCGAATCCTGCTGCCTAATCAAGCGCTCCTCTACATGGTGGACGATTTCGAAGTGGACGCTAGGCGCTAGGGGACGGTTTCAACGACCGACTTACGTGGCACTTAGGCGCAACAAAATGAGAGCTTGTTCATGTCAGTGAGTTTAAACGACCTGCTCGAACTGATGCGTCAATTGCGGGCGCCGGAGGGGGGCTGCCCGTGGGATCGCGAACAGACGCTACAGAGCTTGGTCAAACACACATTGGAAGAGGCTTACGAGGTGGCCGACGTCGTCGAACGCTCGGCGCACGACGAATTGAAAGCTGAGCTCGGCGATCTCCTATTCCAAGTGGTGTTCTACACCCAAATTGCGAGCGAGATGGGAGCTTTCGATTTCGCCGAGGTCATCGACGCGCTTCATCACAAATTAACGCGCCGGCATCCGCATGTCTTTGGTGCCGAAATGATGGCGAGCGCACCGGTTACCAACCTGCGGTGGGAGTCATTGAAGGCGGCAGAGCGGTCGGCGCGCGCGATGGGCAGGCCGGCGAGCGAATTGGACGACGTGCCGTTGGCGTTGCCGGCGCTAACGCGGGCGACCAAACTGCAGAAGCGGGCCGCGCGAGTCGGTTTCGATTGGGAGTCCGTCAGTCCGGTATTCGAAAAAGTACGTGAAGAGCTGATGGAACTCGAATCCGCGATTGCCGATTCTGCGGCAGTCGACCAGTTAACCGAGGAGCTAGGCGACATTCTCTTCGCCAGCGTCAATCTCGGACGCCATTTAGGATTGGATTCTGAAGGCGCCCTACGTGCGGCTAACCGAAAATTTGAGCGTCGCTTTCACTACATCGAATCCGAGCTTGCGGCGGCCGGCTCGCGCGTTGAAGAGGCGGACCTCACGACCCTGGATGCATTGTGGGACGCGGCGAAGCGCGCTGGTCTTTAATTGACCGCGCTAATACCAAGTGGGCGAGCGCTGGGCGCAAAAAAAATCGGGTGCCGTAGCACCCGCAATAGACCAAAGGGAGGAGTGCAACCCAATGTACGGTTGCTTCATGTTTGATTGGGCAAATTTGGTGCCAAATTGTTTTAGATCGCGAATTCAAAGATTTGTCTTTCGGGTGGCATTGATCTGACAAGCCATTGACGTCACTCCCGGTCGCGCCGGTGTCAAATTGCCGTCTAAGTTTGGACGCGCGACAGGGGGGTGCTCGCGGTGAACTAAACTTATCGCTTGATAGCAGTTAGCGATCGCGCTTTACGATGTATTCGGCAAGCGAACGCAAGGGATCGGCGCTGCTTCCGAAGCAATCGAGCGCGTCGATTGCATCCGCGCAGAGTCGGCGCGCGGTGTCTTTGGCCGCCGCCATCCCTAATAAATTGGGATAGGTCGGTTTGTCGCGATCTTGATCGGAACCTTGTGGCTTGCCTATCGTGCCGGTTGCGCCTTCAACGTCGAGAATGTCATCTTGCACTTGAAACGCCAGGCCAACGTTACGCGCATAGCTATCGAGGCGTGCCTGATGCGCTGTCGAGTTGCCGCCTCCGGCGAGATAGCCGAGGTGCACACTCGCCCGAATCAGCGCGCCGGTTTTGTGCAAGTGCATGGTTTCGAGTTCAGGAAGACTTATCCGCTGCCCAACAGCAGCGAGGTCGATGGCTTGGCCGCCCGCCATGCCAACGGAACCGCTGGCATCGGCCAGCACGCGCAGCATTTCAAGCGGTCGCGAGCCTAATTCATCCAGCGCCCGATCATTGGCGAGAACGAAAAAAGCAAGTGCTTGTAAGGCGTCACCAGCGAGAATCGCGGTGGCTTCATCGTAGGCACGATGGCAGGTCGGACGACCGCGACGCAGATCATCATTGTCCATCGCGGGTAAGTCATCATGCACCAGCGAGTAAGCATGAATGAGTTCAACTGCCACCGCACTGGAGTCGAGACGTGCCAGCGGACATCCGAAAACCTGTCCGGTGGCGTAGACCAATACTGGTCTCACGCGCTTGCCTGGGCCCAGCACTGCATAGCGCATGGCCTCATGCAGACGAGTCGGCGCTAGCGTGGCCGCTGGCAGCGCGCGTTCCAACGCCGCGCTAATTTGCGCCTGATACAGCGTCAGCGTCGCGTCTAAACTCATGCGGGATCTTTAGGGTTGGGGTCAACATCGGCGAAGGGCACGAGCGTTTCATCGCGCCCGCTACGGCTTAATTGTTGAACTTTTTGTTCGGCGGCCTGTAGCGCTTGTTGGCAGCTTCGTGCCAGTGCGATGCCGCGCTCAAAATGCTGTAGCGATTCCTCCAGCGGTAGATCGCCACGCTCCATGCGTTCCACGACTTGTTCTAATTCGGCCAGGGTCGTTTCGAACTGATGCGGATTTTTGCGCTTCACGCGTGCCTCCATTCAAGAGCCGCGCACTGTACCGATGGTGCTTGATGCTGGTCAACGCGAGCGATCGCCGCGATTGCGTTTTGAGGGATCGCGGCATAGACTTCATCGAGATTTAGACTTAGTCTAAAAACCGTCAAGCGGGCCGCGTTTTAGCCCAGCAGAACCAGCAGATCACTCAACGGAGGGCGACATGCCAGCATTAAAAGGTACGAAGACCGTCGATAACCTAAAGGCCGCCTTCGCCGGCGAGTCACAAGCCAATCGTCGCTACCTGTACTTCGCGCAAAAGGCCGATGTGGAAGGTTTCAACGATATTTCCGCCGTTTTTCGTTCAACCGCGGAAGGGGAGACCGGACACGCGCATGGCCATCTCGAGTATCTTGAGCAGGTGGGTGATCCGGCGACGGGTCAGCCAATCGGCACCACCGATTTAAATTTGAAAGCGGCGATTGCCGGCGAGACCCACGAATACACGGATATGTATCCCGGTATGGCGAAGACTGCCCGCCAAGAAGGCTTGGATGAAATCGCGGACTGGTTTGAAACACTGGCGAAAGCGGAACGCTCGCATGCCAATCGTTTTCAAAAGGCGCTTGATTCACTCTCGAATTGAGTTAGTAACTCGTAACGCGTACGTCAAGGAGCCGGGTGTCCCCGGCTTCTTTTTTGTTCGCCGATTGAAGTAGATGAGGAGGAATCGTTGAGCGAGCCAATCGACGAGCAACGCGAAGGGAGTTTGGGGGCGCCGACCCGGCATCCACTCGACTGGCGTAGCCCAACGTTCTACGACGAGCCGGCGCTGTTTTCCGAGCTCGAACGTGTCTACGACATTTGTCATGGGTGTCGGCGCTGCGTGAGTCTGTGCAATGCGTTTCCGACCTTGTTCGATTTGGTCGACGAATCCACGACCATGGAAGTCGACGGCGTGGCCAAGCCGGATTATTGGAAGGTCGTCGATCAGTGCTACTTGTGCGATCTGTGTTACATGACCAAGTGCCCTTACGTGCCGCCGCACCAGTGGAATGTCGATTTTCCGCACCTGATGCTGCGCGCCAAGGCCGTGAAATATGAAAGTGGGGACGTGTCACTTCGCGATCGCGTGTTGACCTCCACCGATGTGGTGGGGCGCATTGCCTCGATTCCCGTGGTTGCCGAAGTCGTGAATAGCGCCAATCGATCGAAGCCGCTTCGGCGGCTGGTGCAGAAAGTCGCGGGTATTCATGCCGAGGCACCGCTACCGCGCTTCGAAAGTCGCTCGGCGCGCCACCGCTTACGAGGACTCGGGTCGGACGCGAGCGAAGCCATCGTTAAAACTACCGACACCACCACCGGACGGGTCGCGATTTTCGTGACCTGCTACGGCAATCGCAACGCGCCTGACGTGGTCGAAGATCTGGCGGCGGTACTCCATCACAACGGCGTCGAGGTTGTTCTCGCCAGCGCCGACAAATGTTGCGGGATGCCGAAACTCGAACTCGGTGACTTACAGTCGGTGGCCCGTCTTAAAGACGCCAACATTCCACAGCTCATGGCGATGATCGCCGAAGGTTACGACTTGGTAGCACCCATCCCGAGTTGTGTGCTGATGTACAAACAAGAATTGCCGCTGATGTATCCGGACGATCCCGAAGTCGCGCAAGTCAAGCAGGCTTTTTTCGATCCGTTTGAATACCTCATGCTGCGCCACCGCGCTGGGGCTTTGAATACTGATTTCAAGCAGCCGTTGGGTGCCGTGGGTTACCACGCGCCCTGTCATCAGCGCGTGCAGAATATTGGTCTGAAAACCAAAGAGCTGCTTGAACTGGTGCCCGATACCGCGGTTGCCGCCATCGAACGTTGTTCCGGGCACGACGGCACCTACGCAGTTAAAGTCGAAAACTACGATTTCGCGAAAAAAATCTGCAAGCCCGTGGTGTCACGAGTGGCGGACGGCAATTTTGATCATTATTTTAGCGACTGCCCGATGGCTGGCGAGCTGATCGAACAGGGCGTCGGCACGGCGCGTGCGAGTTCGGCGTTCGCGCTTCTCCGTCAAGCCTACGGAATCTGACGCGATGCCGAAGCCGCAACTCACGCGCGCGGATCTGATGCCGCTCGAACGGTATCATGCCGAACGTCGGCAATTTCGGCAGCAGGTGCTGGCGCATAAAGCCGCGCGCCAGGTGGCGCTAGGTGGACATGTCAATCTCGTGTTTGAAGATGCCTTGACGATTCAGTATCAGATTCAGGAGATGTTGCGTGTAGAACGCATCTTCGAAAGTGAGGGGATCCAGGCCGAGTTGGACGCTTACACGCCATTGATCCCGGATGGGACCAATTGGAAAGCGACCATGATGATCGAGTATGAAGACGTCGAAGAGCGTCGAGTGGCGCTGATGCAGCTGGTTGGCATAGAAGATCGCGTGTGGACTCGAGTGGGCGATGGGCCAACTCTTTTTGCGATCGCCGACGAAGATCTTGATCGCTCGCGTGCTGACAAAACGGCGGCGGTCCACTTCCTGCGCTTCCAGTTGCCGCCAGCACAGGTAGCCGCCGCGAAGTCCGGCGACGTAATTGCCTTTGGAATCGATCACCAAGCGTACCAGGTTACACTCGAAATCTTGTCGAACGCGACGCGAAGTTCGCTGGTTGGCGATCTCGCTTGACCATCCGTACACATTAGCTGAACATCCGCGCCGACCTCGCGTGTCCCGCACATCACGGTGACCCTGGTCATTCTTCGCGCTTTGATCATTCATTTTGAATTACCCGATGGTGTTTGCCAGTGAGCGGACGATACGACGCGGTTGACATTGAAGTCCTCACCGGACTCGAACCGGTGCGCAAACGACCCGGCATGTATACCGACACCACTCGGCCGAATCATTTAGTCCAAGAAGTTGTCGATAACAGCGTTGACGAAGCAATCGCGGGCCATTGCACGCGAATTGATGTCACGCTGCACGGCGACGGATCGATCAGCGTCACCGATGATGGGCGCGGTATGCCGGTCGACGTTCACCCAGGAGAGAAAGTGTCCGGGGTTGAAGTCATCTTGACTCGACTGCATGCCGGCGGAAAGTTTTCTAGCAAGAATTATAAATTCTCCGGTGGACTCCACGGCGTGGGCGTGTCGGTCGTCAATGCGTTGTCGCAACGTCTCGAAGTTCGCGTTAAACGGGGCGGCGTTGAATACGGCATGACCTTCGCTGGTGGCGAACGACGCACGCCGTTAAGCGAAATCGGCAAAGTTGGACGGCAAAATACCGGTACCGCAATTCGCTTTACGCCCGATCCCAAATATTTCGACACGATAAAAATCGCGCCGCCGCGACTGAAGCATCTACTACGAGCCAAGGCCGTGCTATGTCCGGGCCTGACCGTCACCTTGTACGATGAAAGCGCCGACGAGCGCGATACCTGGTATTTCGAAGATGGTTTGAAGGCATACCTTGCCGCGGCCATGGAAGATGCAGAGTTAGTGCCCACGGAGGCGGTGCAAGGAACCGTCGAAGCCCCGCACAGCGCGGTGCAATGGGCGTTGCACTGGCGTGTCGACGAGGGCGAACTGGTTACCGAGAGTTATGTGAATCTGGTGCCGACGCCGCAAGGTGGAACGCACGTCAACGGGTTGCGGCAAGGACTGCTCGAAGCGGTGCGGGAATTTTGTGAGTTCCGCAATTTGTTGCCGCGCGGCGTCAAGCTCAACGCCGACGATGTTTTCGATCGCTGCGCGTATCTGTTGTCCGTCAAGTTGATGGAGCCGCAATTTTCCGGTCAGACCAAGGAGCGCTTGTCGTCGCAAGCGGCGAATGCGTTAGTCGCTGGCGCGGTACGCGATGCGGTAACCTTATGGCTGCATCAGCATGTCGAAGCAGGTGAGCGCGTCGCCGACCTCGCGATTCAACGGGCCCAGTCGCGTTTGAAAGCGGCGAAGGCGGTCGTGCGCAAAAAGATCGCCGGCGCGGGGCCCGCGTTACCCGGCAAGCTCGCCGATTGCTTGTCGAATGACTTGGGCGAATCCGAGTTGTTTCTGGTCGAGGGCGATTCGGCCGGAGGCTCGGCCAAGCAAGCGCGGAGCAAAGAATTTCAAGCGATCCTGCCATTGCGCGGTAAGATTTTAAATACCTGGGAAGTCGAATCGACTCAGGTGCTGGCGTCGCAGGAAGTGCATGACATCGCGGTGGCGTTGGGCGTCGATCCCGGCACCGATAATTTGACCGAACTGCGTTACGGAAAAATTTGCATCTTGGCCGATGCCGATTCCGACGGTGCGCATATCGCAACGCTGCTATGTGCGTTATTTCTGCGGCATTTCCGCGCGCTGGTCGAAGCTGGACACGTCTATGTCGCGATGCCGCCGCTGTTTCGAATCGATGCCGGCAAGGAAGTTTTCTATGCCCAAGACGAGCGCGAGAAGGATCAAATCGTCGCGCAAATTCAAGCCGACAAGATCCGCGGCAAGATCAATATTCAACGTTTCAAAGGCCTGGGCGAGATGAATCCGCTGCAATTGCGTGAAACGACAATGGCGCCGGAGTCGCGTCGCTTGGTGCAACTGACCGTGGACGACGATCGTCTGTCCGAGGCCTTACTCGACATGTTGCTCGCGAAAAAGCGTGCAGGCGATCGCCGCGATTGGTTGGAACGCAAGGGCAATTTAGCCGCGGTTGATTAGAAGATCTCAACGGAATAACTAACATGGGCGAGCGCGCCAATATCGAACGCAAGCTGTTGCGCGATTTTACCGAGCAGGCGTACTTGGACTATTCCATGTACGTCATTTTGGATCGCGCCTTGCCGCATCTTGGCGATGGCCTGAAGCCGGTTCAGCGTCGCATTATTTACGCCATGTCCGAACTCGGCTTGAACGCCGCGGCGAAATATAAGAAATCCGCGCGCACGGTCGGCGATGTGATCGGAAAATTCCATCCGCACGGCGACTCAGCGTGCTACGAAGCGATGGTGTTGATGGCGCAACCGTTTAGCTACCGCTATCCATTAGTCGATGGTCAAGGCAATTGGGGCTCGGCTGATGATCCCAAGTCGTTCGCCGCGATGCGTTACACCGAGGCGAAATTAAGCCCGTACGCCGATTTGTTGTTAAGCGAACTCGAGCAAGGAACGGCCGATTGGGCGCCAAATTTTGATGGCACGCTGGACGAACCCAAGCTTTTGCCGGCACGGCTGCCGAACGTTCTCTTGAACGGCACCACCGGCATTGCGGTCGGCATGGCGACGGATATTCCACCGCACAATTTGCGCGAAGTGGCGGCGGCCTGTGTGCGTTTGCTCGA
>JAYUEZ010000517.1:0-8759 GCA_043738965.1 Gammaproteobacteria bacterium | reverse complement strand
CCACGCTCGAATAGGAACCAGCCGTTAAGATTCGCACGTGTTCAAGTGTTTCCTCTAAGGCTAGTTTATGACCGACCAAATTCTTCGTCTTCCGGCTGTCATCGCGCGCACCGGCCTGCAACGAAGCTCGATTTATTTGCGAATAAAGCAAGGCGAACTTCGTCCTGTGCGGATAGGTACACGGGCTATCGGTTTCCTCGAATCCGAGATTGACGCGTGGGTCGCAAGCCGAGAACGCGTTCCGGTAGATTCCGCAATCTAAAGCATAATCTGATAACTCTGAATTGATTTTATATTGATCCCGCAGATGGGGAATTCAGATCTTCGCGAACGTCGATATCGTCGTTATGTACTGAACGATTTGGGGACAAACCTGAATTGCACCTGCTTTTGCCTAGAGCAGAGAATGAGGGCCGCAGTACTTCAATCATATTTCGGACGGTTGCGGGGCAAACACTGATCCGACAACAAATCTCTGCGTCGTTAGAAGCTATGCGGGTGACATCAAAATAATGTAATCTTCCAACTTGACTCAGGGCGGCCATTCTATCCGCCAATACAAAAAATCTGGGGCAACTATTGGGGCAACTCTAGGAGCCTCGTTCTTCGCAAGCTTGCTAAAACAAAAGAGTTTTGGCGCAGTGTGAGTGAGACCCCAGCCTCCAAATTTTCTCTGTTCGATCTGCCCGGGTGGCGGAATAGGTAGACGCAAGGGACTTAAAATCCCTCGGAGGCAACTCCGTGCCGGTTCGAGTCCGGCTCCGGGCACCATAGGAACATCCGAGACTATCCGCTGACATCCAAGAATCAGCGAAAATCGGGCTAAAAACCGCAATTATCTATCCATTGACCGCCACAACCGTCCGTTGACAGCCGGCCTCAAGCGGGGGCAACCGACCTATCGTCAGATTATGTTGCCCCCATGCCCCTGACAGACGCCGCGATCAAAAATGCGAAGCCTTCAAGGAAGCCGGTACGGATTTTTGACGCTGGCGGCCTGTACCTAGAAGTCGCGCCTTCAGGCGGGAAATGGTGGCGACTGAAATTTCGCTACCAAGGTAAAGAGAAGCGATTGTCCGTCGGCATTTATCCTGACGTGTCTCTACGCGCTGCACGCGAACGACGCGACCAGCTGCGCAAACAATTGGCCGACGGCGTCGATCCGAGTGCGCACCGCAAAGCGGAGAAATCGGCGAATGAAGAAGCGAGCGCAAACTCATTCGAGATGATTGCACGCGAATGGTTGACGAAGCGCACCGGGAAGTGGGAGCCGGTAACGAGTAAGCGAAAGCTTGAGCGCTTGGAGCGTGATGTATTTCCGGCCATCGGCACGAAACCGATCGCCTCACTCAGCGCAGCGACGCTCCTGCCCGTACTCCGCCGCATCGAAGCGCGGGGCGCACACGAAGTCGCGAAGCGCGTTCGACAAGCGCTCGGCCCGATATTTCGCTATGCGATCGCGACCGGTCGTGCCGATCGCGATCCCGCCGCCGATCTCAAAGACGCGCTTGAGCACACCAAGGAAACCCACCGGGCTGCGTTAACGAAACCACACGAGGTCGGGGCGCTCTTGCGCGCGATCCACGGCTTCCAGGGCGAACCAACAACCCGCGCCGCTCTACAACTTGCGCCGCTGGTGTTCGTGCGTCCTGGCGAACTACGCGCCGCTGAATGGGCCGAGTTCGATATTCCCAATGCAACGTGGCGGATCCCTGCATCGCGCATGAAGATGCGTGAGGAGCATATCGTGCCGCTGTCGCGTCAAGCCGTGTCCATCCTGCGTGAGCTACAGCAAGTCACCGGCGGCAAGGACGCCAAGTATTTATTTCCGTCGATGCGTACTCGTTCGCGCTGCATGTCCGAGAACACCGTCAATGCGGCGTTACGTCGACTGGGCTATTCAAAAGACGAAATGACCGGACATGGCTTTCGCTCGATTGCCTCCACCTTGCTGCACGAACACGGGCAGTGGTCATCGGAAATAATCGAACGCCAACTCGCCCACGGCGAGCGGAACAAAGTGAAGGCTGCGTATAACCGTGCCCAGCACCTCACTGAGCGTCGGAAGATGATGCAATGGTGGTCGGATTATCTCGATACGCTACGTGATGGTGCGGAAATAATTCGGCTACCTAAGAAAGCGTGATTAAAATCGACTGAGGTAAAGTCAAACCCACCTCGTCTAGGCTCCTATTCGGCGCGATCGCTAAACGAATCCACCAGCTCACCGCGGCGTGCTAGCCATTGGCACCCATTTTCTCTCGCGCGGATTGAGTTTGAATATTTGCGTCCGCATCGTCCACAGGAGCGTAATTCGTCCGCCGACTACGCGCCGAAAAGCCATTGTGCAATGGGGTCGAGCCGGCCGCAGACGGTGCGGACGGTGCGGACGATGGCGCCCCCGTACAATCTGACGACACCGCGTCAGGCGTTTGAATGATCCGGATCGTGCGGGTCCGCGCCCGCCCCTCACGTTCAAAACGGATGTCGATGCCAACCTTGCGCAGGAACGTCGCCGCTCGACGCAACCGCCCGGCGAGCGCCCTCGGACTCTCCGGCCAGGCTTTTGACTGAGTAACGCGTTCCTCCGCGAATTCGGCCAACGCACCGAACAGATCTGAGGCCGTCCCTGTCCACTGTGACCGTGTTGACATGATGGTACGAACCGCAGCGGCAATCGGGTCAGCATCAATCACGCCTTCCACGACTTCATCGCGATTGCCACAGTACGCCGACCCAAAGGTACCGGGCGTCCACAGCGCGGTCTCGCAGGCCGTCGCCCACACGACGAAATCCGCCATGCGCGGCAACTTTTCTAAGTATGTGTGCGGCAGTTGACTGAGGCCATGCGCCACCGCATCGAGCAGCACACCCAGGATGCGCGGACGTTCTTGTTCGAACGCAGCCCACAACGCCGCTTCAGGACGCCGCCGCGCCTCGGGGATCGGCTCGAGGGTCAGGAACACAGCGCGATCGGCTAAATCGGGACGCGTCACGATGTCCTCGATACCATTCAGAATGATCGGCCGGGCCGCGTCGAACAACACTTCTTCTTGATCCGTATACAGCTGACGGACAGCGAATCCGCCACCGCTGGCGAGGCGGCATAACGTGTCCGAGATCCACGCCGGCAGACCTGACACATTGTCGAAGGCCAATACATGGCTGTTACTGGCGGCAATAAACAGATCGCGATCTTCGCGCGGCAAGGCACGCAAGGGCGCACTACTTGGATCGATCAACGCGCGCAGGATCGCTGAGAAGGTCGACTTCGCCGAGCCCTGCTCGCCCGACAGCACGAGCACCGGATAAGGGCCTCGATGGCGCAAACAAGCCAGCAACCAAGCGACCATCAATACGAAGTCCGTCTCCGATCGCACGTTGAGATAGGCGCGCAAGGCCGCGATCGATCCACCGGACACCGGCGTCGGCAATGGCTGCATCCCACTCGCGCGGCGAAAGCGGACCGGTGGAGTAGCCATTACGCGCCAACCGTCCGCGTCGACTTCGACAGCCTGCCAGGTCTCGTTCCCGAGATCGAGATACAGCCTGCCGTCGAGTTCGCCGACACGGACATGGACAACGCGCATGGGGGAATCGAAATGCGCCTGCGCTTCAATCACACTGAGCGCCGCTTGCACCGCTTCTGAACTCGGCGCGCCGTGCGTTGCTTCGAAGTAGCGACGCGCCAGCCAACGTCGGAACCCCTTCGAGCGGATCAGCCACGTCTCGCGATGACCGTTGATATCGAGATCAGCGAACGCGCTACCGTCAGGGGTGTGGAAAAGCGCCGCGCATCGCGCGAGTTCGATCAACGTGTCGGCCTGTGTGGGTCCGCGCCCGCGCGTATCACCATTTTCATCCGCGATCGCTTCATCGAGTGCCGTGACGCGACACCCGGCCTTCTTCAATTTCGCCCGCAACACTTCGAACGCGGCGCGCTCCTCCTTCGCCAGCGCGGCAAGCCGACGCAGCACGGTGGGCACGAATGGCGCACCGGGATCAGTGACGGTGTTCTCGATAAGCTCGTCGAGCGGATCGCGAATTTCCTCGGCCGTGTCGATCGTGGCGGCGATCTGCTGCTCGAATTCATTCGTCAGGCCGCAGCTCATCGCGGCGCCTTTTCGACGCAGCGACTGCGGCCCATTAAGATATCGTTGAAATCCATCCCCGGCGGCGGGCGCGCAATGCGCACGCGGCGACCTTCGGATCTCCATCGGCGCGCACAATTTTTCGCTGCTGCTTCGCCGGGCGCATCACCATCCGCCAACACGATGATGTCACGCAGCGCCATCGGCAATTCCAGTGCGCGCAATCCAGCCGTCGATAACGCGGCCCAGGTCGGCAATCCCGTCGCCTGCATTGCGGCGAAACAAGTTTCGATGCCTTCGCCGACCATTAAGTGTGTCTCCGCCACAGCGAGCCGCACCACGCCCCCATGACAGGGACCGAGCATCAGTCTGGGTGGTGAGACGGGCGCTTTGCGATCACCATCGCGCGCCAGGAAGGTGCGATGGATCGCCACCGGCGTGCCGTCAATCCCACACGTGACGAGTGCCACCATTCCCGGCCACCTGGAACCGGTCGGGTGCTTAAGCTGCGGATGGAACCGAATCACAGTTGGAATTGCAACGCTGATAGCGCGTGATCGCAGATAGCGCTCAACGACGGTACCCAACGAGGGCACTGCTGATTGCCAGAGTTGGCGCGCGATTGCAGTGTGTTCAGCGAAATCCTGCGCTCGAGAAAATTGGGGCGCCCGTGGTCGTCGATCGAATTCGTCACATCGAACATGACTCGATGGGCCCCAGAGTCCCAGCGCGCGGAGTTCGTCGATCACCTGAGCTTGCGTGCATCCGGCGTGACAATGGACCAGCACCTTTCCATTGTCGGCGTCTTTGAGCGACAGACTTGGATCACGATCATCGTGAGTGGGACAACGTGCTATCCATTGGAAACCCACGCGGCGACCCTTCAAGGCGCGTGCAATCGTCGCCGCGTTCACGCCTCGGGCGTTCCGGTAGCGACTGGCTCGGACAGCACATGTGTTGGGCGTGGCTGCCAGACGGCAAGCGTGTGATCCGTCAATTCTTGTTTCGTCATTCGCATCGATGGTGAACGAGCGCAGCACGTTGATGGGTACCGCGACTCCCTCGGCCCTCCACCTCGGAATCACACCGATGGCAAGTAACCCTGCATTGAATGAATCGCGCCCCAATCTCAGGGATCGCGTTGCGGCGAGGTCCGACTAACCGATCTCTTCCTCCGGAATGGTGAAGCGGTGACTCTTGCCAGCTTTGATGGTGAGCCCGCGTCGGCCACCTCGCTCGATTTCGCAGACGACGGTGAGCTCGAAAAAGCCATGGCGCAGACCGTCGTACACCTCCCGAGTTAGGCGTTCCATCGCCTGCTCGAGTGCGGAAGGGTTGCTGTTCGTCGAGGCCACGCGGTTGACTGCATTCGCGCTATACGTTGTGGAGCAAGGTTTTGAGATCTTTGATCGCGGTGGAATATGCCAGTGGCCGTACGCTTCCTTCGTTGTTGAAGAAAGCTAACGTGAGATCTGGCCGGTCTACCTGATCTTCAAACTGAAATACCGAGCGCGCACCATGCCGTCGAATGCCCATGAGCCGAAATCCCGCGCAACGCAGATAACAGGCAAGATAGAAGTCGGTCGTCTCGAACGACGAACCCGCAGCTATGTCGGTTCGATACTCGAGGTTCACGGCAGGCTGTTTTGTGGACATGGGTGATACGCGCTAACTTTATTCGTACAAAAAAATTGTTCCCGTTGGAGTTGAGATCATTCTCGTGTGACTACATTCCTGGTAAGTGTTGATGATCTCCCAAGGGCCGTAGCCACTTGAGCACGCGTGCGCGTGGATAGATCGGGGACACGACTTCCCAAGACCTCATTGCCGGTCTCCGGCAGCGCGGACTATCCTCGTGGAGGAAGTCACCGCACCTGTCCAACTCTCAGCCCGTTGCGGGCTTTCCTTCGCGGTGCAGAACACCGAATGAAGTCGGGTTGGAATTCCCCGAACACTAACGACACATTTCAACCAACTACTGACCTGAGCACATGAGTTGATTGACACGACTTAGCAGAGACGGAATGAACGATTTATTTCATTCATCCCAGACAACGACCAACCGTCTTACGACGACCGCATTTCTTGAAGGTCCTTGAAATGCCTTTGCCACGAGTCGCGTCGTGGCCACGCATGTATTTGATGGAGGATGAGTGTAGTCAACGCGTTATACTTATCAAGCATCAAATCCTTACATTCTGCTGATGAATGACAACGTCATTGAACGTCAGCAAACGCGAGCGAACGTCGGCAAACGTAAACTAACCGAAAAAATATTTTTCGTTAGACATGCTTTTGCATCATCAATGACGCATCAATGTTGAATTGCCGCGCGGGCGACGACTTGATTAGCCAATCGTTACACCGAATGTGTCATTGTTTGCGCGGGATTTTACAAACAGCAAAATAAATTAGCGCGCTCATGCGCGAATTAATTTCAACGCGGCTTAAGAGTGATTCTCGGACGTCATACTTAGACGGCACTGCGACTAGACGTCAGTAAACCCGTTGTCACGCTTCAAGATTCCATCCTCGTCCCTACCGCGTTCGGTAGGGACGAGGATGGCTTTCGGATCGGGCAAACGCGATGCCAAGCGTTTTCGCCTGTCATTGCGTGTGCTATTCAAAACGTCGGCGACAAGAATCCACATCGTCCGCGATCTCGGTTTCTTATCGACAACCTGCTGGACTTTTCGGCGAACGCCTAAGACGGTGCACAACTAAAGCGGCCATTGGAGAAATTAGCATGAGTCATCGCACAATAAAGTAAGCGTGGCAGCAACATTTTTCGCGGACCGAGAAGCGGGTGCTGCTGGCGTTGACCAATGCGATCGACGATCTCGAAACGTGTAGTCCGAGTATCGCGACACTTGCGTCACAGTGCTCGGTTTCGACGCGGACCGTGCCGCGCCTCATTCGTGGTTTAGTGGCGAAGAATCTGATCGAGCGTCATCCGCAACGACGAAGCGATGGGTCGAGCACGGCGAGTCGATATCGATTGCGGTGCCGAGAGGCGCACGTAATGTCAGTGCTGTTAGCGGCGACGTGAATCCGCGCATTTCCGGTGGCGAAGGCGCGCTTTTTTTAAAAGGCGATCGAGTGCCTGTCGGGGCGTCGCTCCACTGGCTTCCGCAGACTCTCAAAACAGAAGGCTTTCAAAATCAAAGAATAGTTTTGCAACGAAGAAAAACAACACTGGGTCTAGAGCAATTAGCGTGCCCGATTTTCAACGAAACGCGGGCATCCCCAGAATCAGGCAGATTTCGATCCCCATCGACACAGTGCCCCATGACAGCGATGACACCGGAGGAGGTCACCGGTGTCAGGGGGTTATTGATGACGAAGCCGCTGGCGTAGAGGGACCTCGACCGTTCGTACATCCGCAGTACACGATGCGTGCGCCTCGATTCCCGGAGCTCGCACGCGTGATTGGCTGACGACGCGAGCCGCTTCATCGTGCCGACTGTGAACTGCGCCCGGTGTGGCAACGGCAACGATGGGCGCACCGGGTGCTCGGACCGAAGGACGCTCTCGTCACTGCGCTTCGCGGGTAGTGACGAGGGCCGAAACCTAGAACGCAGCAAAGGTTTTGCGCCGATTTTCGATGTGACGGCCGAGTGATGATGTCGCAGAAGGATGCAATGAATCAGATTTAACGGTGGCCACGACGCCATCGTGGCAAAGCAGCCAACATCGGTCTTTTTTCGCAGAGACCTAAGATCCGCGCACGACATAGCCTGCCCAATCTCGACAACTGCGCTATGGTGCGCTGCAGCTAGTGCCTGGGTTCGACCCCATGCTGACGCCTACGTGAGGCTGCTATCCGGAAGTCGAAATTGAGATTGAGATTGACTTACGGGATCGTCAACGGTTTGATTTTGCAGGGCCCGCTTGCGGGGGCAGTCTTCAACTGGCTGCCGATTTACAGGGAGTGCTCAAGATCGATCTTGCAGTTCCGCATGAGCCACCGTGCCCGACTCCAGCGCATCACCGGGCGCTCATACCTATCCGGGCATGCCGTCCGACTTCGGCAGTTGCGGATCCATCAGATCCCAGGGTTGCGCGCTCTTGACGAAGATGTCGCGGCTGGGCTTGTACCAGCTCGGATCGTCCAAGCTGCCCGCGTAGAGCACCATCGCCCCCTTGCCCGCTCCGTTGATCAGGAACAGCGGCGAGCCACAAACACGGCAAAATCCACGCCGCATGGCGTGGCCTCGATCAGCACGGCGTTCGAACCAAGCCGGATCGCCCCTGTCCAGCGTGAAGTCGGCCTCCTTCACGACCACTGCCGGAAAATAGGCACTACCGGTTGCCTGCTGGCAATCGCGACAGTGGCAGTTCCCCATATAGCCTGGACCGGAAGCGCTGTAGCGGATCGCGCCACACGCGCAACCGCCGGAGAAAGTATCAGGCATTTGCAACCCCCTTTGTTGGCTCTTAGCAGATATCTGAAATTCGCCAGAAGCGAATCTCGACGCGGCGAGGGTGCCATTGTATATGCGCCCGCCGGGCTATGGGCACAGTCACTGCTGCCGCACGAAAGCGAGATGATTTAGCTGGCTCCGCGAATCTCCGTTCCTGGTCGATTGAACGCGACTACCGCGCCGCGATACCGAAGTTTCGCGCAGCGCCCCCCTGTCGAGCAAGGCGTGATGGCGTTGTCGACCC
>JAYUEZ010000516.1:0-3342 GCA_043738965.1 Gammaproteobacteria bacterium | reverse complement strand
CGCGTTTGGCGCGGAAAGCTACCGATGAAGTCAAAATTGTCAGAGGTTATCCATGCTGCTCGAAGGCTCGTGTCATTGCGGTAAGGTCCGTTTTCGCCTGGAATCGAAACATCCGTACCCGTTTAACCTGTGTTACTGCTCGATCTGTCGCAAGACCGCGGGGGCTGGCGGTTATGCCATCAACTTGGGCGGCGACGCGGAATCGATCAAGATTTGGGGCAAGAAAACTCTCGCGACTTATCAAGCGAAGGTCGAAAATGCCGCGGGGAAGTTAAAGAAAAGTCCGGCGCGGCGCCATTTCTGTCAATGCTGCGGCAGTCCGCTCTGGGTCTGGGATCCGCGCTGGCCCGAGTTGATTCATCCCTTCGCCTCCGCCATCGACACGCCACTGCCGGCGCCGCCGGAACGCGTGCATTTAATGCTGGGATCGAAGGCGTCGTGGGTGATGCCGGCAGTTAAAAAACCGGATCAGACTTACGACGAATATCCGCGTGAATCGCTGGCTGAATGGCACCAACGATTAGGGCTTGAGAGCTGAGAGCTGAAAGATGAATGGACGATTTTAATTAAGGCGAACGTTTGGAGTGGGAAGGCGGCTGTCGGGTGTGCGCGTAGCGTCATTGTGAAGCGTGCGGCGCTTAGGACGGCGCCTCACGCGGAACAGCGGCGAGCCGGCCAGGGATGGCAGGTTCGGAAGAGCGGGGCGCGCACCCGGCAGCCGTCATAGCCTCACCGAAGTTGATTCACGTCTAATTAGGCTTCCAACCAGAACGTAACAGGTCCATCGTTGATCAGCGCGACCTGCATGTCGGCGCCGAATTGGCCGGTCGCGACCGGTGAATACTGGCGCATGGCGTAGGTAACTAGATGGTCAAAGAGGGCGCGGGCCAAATCCGGTGCCGCCGCGTGCGTGAAGCTTGCGCGCGTGCCTTTGGTGGTATCGGCGGCTAAGGTGAATTGGGGGGCCAGCAAGAGCCCACCGTGGATGTCGCGGACACTGAGATTCATCCGCCCGTCGGCATCCGCGAACGCGCGATAGGCGAGTACGCGATCGATCAGCCGTTCGGCGTTCGCGGTTGCATCAGCAGGCTGTACGCCGATGAACACCAACACCCCACGCTCGATCGTGCCGACACAGGCGTCGCCAACCGTCACCGACGCCTGCGTGACTCGCTGCAGCAAGCCGATCAATCACGAGTTCTCAAGCCGTTTTTTGGCGCTGCTCGCGTTTCCGCTCGTGCTCTTTCAGCATGCGCTTACGAACTCGTATCGCGCCTGGCGTGACTTCGACGAGTTCATCGTCGCCAATAAATTCTAGCGCCTGTTCGAGATCAAATTTGATCGGCGGCGTCAGCAGAATATTTTCATCACTTCCGGCGGCGCGAATATTGGTCAGTTGTTTACCCTTGAGCGGATTTACCACCAGATCATTATCACGCGAGTGCAAACCAATAATCATGCCTTCATAGACTTCTTCGCCGTGGCCTATGAATAGGCGTCCGCGCTCTTGCAGATTGAACAACGCATAACCCAGGGCTTTGCCCGCGCCATTTGCGATCAAAACCCCATTAATGCGGGCGCCAATACCACCCGGTTTGACAGGACCGTACTTGTCGAAGGTGTGGTAGAGCAATCCTTCGCCCGAGGTCGCGGTCATGAATTCGGTACGGAATCCAATGAGGCCACGTGCCGGAATCGTGTAATCGAGACGCACGCGACCTTTACCATCCGGCACCATTTCAGAAATCGCGCCCTTGCGTGCGCCCAGCCGTTCCATGACCGCGCCCTGCGAGGTCAGCGGCACGTCCACTGTCAGTTGTTCGTAGGGTTCGCAGACTACGCCATCCAGCTCTTTCAAGATTACCTGGGGTCGACCGACGGCCAGCTCATAGCCTTCACGGCGCATGTTTTCGATCAAAATCGCAAGATGCAATTCGCCTCGTCCCGACACGTTAAAGACCTTGGGATCAGGTGTGATCTCCACGCGCAGCGCAACGTTATGGATCAGTTCGCGTTGCAGCCGTTCGCCGATCTGGCGGCTCGTGACGAACTGTCCTTCGCGGCCGACAAACGGTGAATCCGACACTTCGAAACTCATACTCACGGTGGGCTCATCCACCGTCAGCGGCGGCAACGCTTCAACGACACCCGGTGCGCAAATGGTGTCCGAAATGCGCGGCGCGTCGATGCCAGTCAAGGCCACGATATCGCCGGCGGTCGCTTGTTCACGCGGTTCACGCGTCAAGCCGTGGAAGCCCAGGACCTCCAGCACGCGACCATTACGCGTGGCGCCTTCGCGATCGATGATCGTGACGTTCGCCATCGGCTTCAAGGTGCCGCGCGAGATCCGGCCGATGCAGATCGCACCGACGTAACTCGAATAGTCGAGCGAGCTGACCTGTAATTGCAAAGGCCCATCAACGTCGACATCTGGCGGCGGCACGTGATCGATGATGGTTTGAAATAGCGCGGTCATGTCGGTTTCGTCGCCGTCAGCCGTGCGCCGCGCATAGCCCAAGGTGGCCGAGCTATAGATGACCGGGAAATCGAGTTGTTCTTCGGTCGCGCCCAACCGATCAAAGAGATCAAACGTTTGATCGAGCACCCAGCTCGGTCGTGCGCCAGGGCGATCAATCTTGTTGATGACGACGATCGGGCGTAACCCCTGAGCGAATGCCTTATGCGTCACAAAACGCGTTTGCGGCATGGGTCCGTCAACGGCATCGACCAGTAAGAGCACGGAGTCGACCATCGACAGGATACGTTCAACTTCACCGCCAAAATCAGCGTGACCTGGGGTGTCGACGATATTGATCCGATAGTCGCGCCACAAAATCGACGTGTTTTTGGCCAGAATCGTAATCCCGCGCTCGCGCTCGAGATCGTTGCTGTCCATCAAGCGTTCGCCGGTGTCCTTGCGCACGCTCAAGGTGCCAGATTGGCGCAACAACTGATCGACCAGCGTGGTTTTGCCGTGATCGACGTGCGCGATGATGGCGATATTGCGGAGGTTTTGAAGCACGGGGGTAGTCCGGTGGGCGGCGAAGGGGCAGCATTATACGCACGGATGGCGGAATTCGTGCGAATCTTCCATTACCCGCGAGCAATGAGCTTCGCGGTGGCATTTTCGACCGATGTCGGCTCGAGGCCAAAACGACGGCGAATCCGGACGCTATCGGTCATTCGCGGGTTAAGTATAATGCGCCGCGATCTCAACGAGCGCTGAGCGCGATTCCGACCCCAGGCGCTTCAATTCATGCCGAATTCCGTCCCCGCCTCCATCGCCGCCATCGATCTGGGTTCGAATAGCTTTCATTTAGTCGTCGCCGAGCCTAGTCAAGG
>JAYUEZ010000515.1:0-3354 GCA_043738965.1 Gammaproteobacteria bacterium | reverse complement strand
CCAATGCTGATCGATGCCGCGTATCTCGCGCCGACCCCCACCGTTGATGCCGACCACCCGGCAGTCGTCACCTTCGCGCGGCGTCGCGTCGACGGGATTGGCGGCGAAGTCGAACGGGCCGTGGCACTCTACTATGCGGTGCGGGATGAAATTCGCTATGACGGTTACGCGATCGACCTCAGCGTCGCGGGGCTATCGGCAAGCCGCGTCCTCGCGACCGGTCGCGGTTGGTGCGTAAGTAAGGCAGTGCTATTGGCGGCCTGTTGTCGCGCGGTGGGGATCCCTGCGCGACTCGGCTACGCTGATGTTAAAAATCATCTCTCCACCGAGCGCATGCGCCGCATCATGGGGACCGATGAATATTATTGGCACGGTTATACCGACATTCTCCTCGCCGGGAATTGGTTCAAGGCCACCCCTGCGTTCAACGTCGAACTGTGTCAGAAATTTCGCCTGAAACCGCTTGAATTCGACGGCACGGCGGATTCGATCTATCACGCCTTCGATGAGGACGGGCGGCAGCATATGGAATATTTGCGCTACCGCGGCGAATTCGCGGAGGTGCCCATCGCCACCATCCGCCAAGAGTTCGCTACGCGCTATCCGAACTTCCTGCCACAATTGGCCGACGGCGATTTCGCGCAAGAAGTCGAGCGCGAAACGGCGGGCGCCAAGCTACGAGCGGAAAAATCTACTAGCTGATTTATTCAACATTCTGGCGGCCGCGCCCGTTGCAAATCTCATCATCGTCATGTTGACTATCGAGCGATTCGATTGGCGCCAAAGCCAAGCGCGCGTTCGGGTGGACGCAAATAGAAACTAAGGCCGGTTCCGGCCTCGGTCAAGTTGAGATCATGATTTCGGCGTGTTGCTGCCGATGCTGATCGGCTCTCGAAAACCATTGCCTGGCGACCGGCTCGACTGAATTACTCCGGCGCCGCCTATTCTTTGCCCGCAGACAATACGCTCTTCGCCGCTACCGCCAGCAGAAAAACCACTAAAAAGACACTGGGCACGCCCGGCAGAAAGGCCATCAAGCCGACTAGATCAGGCTGACCCAGGGCACTGGGTCCTAGGCTAAGTCCACGATTGCTCGATGCATTGCCCAGCCAATAAAACACCGTAAATGACCACGCGATGTAGATAAAGCCATAGGCGACGAAACGCTGCATGAAATCGCTCAAGCGCAGAAACGGCAACGCCAACGCCACCACGATGAGTAACACACCGTTCAAGGCCCCGCCCGTGTGTGCCCGCACCCAGCCCGGGACTGTGCCGTACATGGGAATTTTAATAATCATCCCCGGCCAGACCTCGATTCCCCCGAGTAATGAGAACATCAACATAAAGCCGGACAACATCGCCATAAGCACGACGAGCAGTCCGTTGCCAATCATGATCCGTTGTAGTCTTTCCATCTTCACACCCTCCCCAAATGATTAAGCGAAAGGATCACCGCAGCGCATCGCTAGACAACCTAGCGGGAAACGGCACCGGCATCTCCAGACTTTTCGTATCGACCAGCGGCAGTAACTCGCCCGCCGGAAGGGTGGCATGCCCTGCAACCCAGTCCTTCATCCATTTAGGATCTTCTTCGCAGCGCGGGTTATACCGCGGCAGCAGCGCCCGTAGCAGGTAGGGACCGACATTGAAAATCATTGACGAAATCTCCCGCACGAGCGCGGCGAGATTGCGCGGCTTGCGTAACGATTGGTCTTTCTTCAATGCCGTGAGCATCCCAATGAGTCCATATCCCACCAAGTGGAAAGAACCGTGGAGGACGCCGATAGCGCGCGGCAAATATTGCCCTGAATAAGCCATATAGGCATCAAAAGCGACTGTCTTGTGCTCAGTCTCTTCGACCATGTGCATCAACCAGAAGGACGCGACGTGCGGTGACGCATCGCGAAAAAGCGCAATACGCTTGTTGATGAGCCAATGCGTAAAGCCATTGGTCATGCTTTCAAATCCAGCGTTATAGGCGAGCTGCGTACGCAGACTCATTTTCGATAATCGATCGAAGGACGCCGCCAGCCGCTGCTCGACGCCAGCCAGTTCCGGGTAGCCGTTGGCCTTCAGTAAATCGTTCAGGCGGCGGTGGCACTGGTAGTGGCGCGCCTCTTGTCCGTTAAACCCCCGCATGTCCGCTAATAATTGAGGTTCGTTGATGAACGCCATCGCCTTCTGCGTACTCTTGATGAGATAAGGCTCAAGATAAGGCATCGTCAGCGACAGTCCGTTAAACAGATGAGAGCGAACCGGGTTAGCGGGGACCCAGATCGGATCGAGATCGTCTGGAAAGTCGAACGCGAAGAGACGAATAACGATCTCATCGACTTGCTTTGGTTCGTATTTATACGTGTGCGCTTTCATGGCTACCTCCGCACGCCCGAGGCTGTCTCGCGCGTGACTCGCCCGCCGTCATCACGCCCGCGGTGAGTTTCACACCGCAGGCCAGCGCCGCCGCAAGAGCGGCTGCTAGGCGGTGAAATTCAATTTCAACCCGGGCCGCGGCCAATCAAAAGCGACCAGCTTGCCAGTGCCAGACAGCGTCGCATAAGCGGTACGAAGATCCTTGCCCCCGAAGCAGATATTGGTGGTCAGCGGATCGGGCAGCGGCACGTGCTCAATCTTCTTACCATCGGGCGAGATCGACGTGATCCCGCCGTTGATAATCGTTGCCACCGCTACATAGCCTTCGCTGTCGAGCGCCAACGAATCCAGTAGTTGGTAACCGGGTAACCCCGTTAACAACGTCGCCCCGCCAGGGCCCTCCAGTAACGGTCCACCAACGCCTTTGCCGCGGACCAATTCGCCGGGACCGGCCACCTCCCATTGCCAAACACGCGCAGTAAAAGTTTCCGCGACATAGAGTTTCTTGTCGCCCGCGGAAAGCCCGATGCCGTTCGGCCCATCCATTGGGAAAACGACTTCCTTGATCATCGAGCCGTCGGTTTTCGCATAGAAAATCCCGGTGCGATCGCGGGATCGGTCGTAGGTCTTGCCAAAATCCGTAAACCAGAAACCACCGTGGCGATCGAACACGATGTCATTCGGCCCCTTCAAGGCATGACCATCACATAGCGTATAGAGGACTTCCACTTTGCCGGTGGCCATATTCACGCGCTGGATGCTACCGCGCGTGTAGCTGTGCGGGGTATGTCCAGGGACGGTCATCCCGTCCATTTCCATCCACTCGAAGCCGCCGTCGTTACAGATATACACCATGCCGTCAGGGCCAATGGCCGCGCCGTTCGGCCCACCGCCTGTTTCGGCGATGACCTGCAGCTTACCGTCGGGTTTCACCCGCGTTAACGTGCCGCGCTTGATTTCAACCACCAGTACGCTGCCGTC
>JAYUEZ010000514.1:0-3356 GCA_043738965.1 Gammaproteobacteria bacterium | reverse complement strand
TAACAGCACCTCCGCACGCGCATCGCCACCCACTGCGTCCCACGCCCGCTGTGCGGCCTCAGCTGCGGCTGAGGCTTGCTCAAGTTGCGCCGATGTCGCGTCCGTCGCCAGCCCAAGCACCTGACTGCGTACAGCAGGATTTTGCACCGGGCGCGACGGGCCGCGCGGCACCATGTTGCCGGCCACGAGGGGGCCGACGATCGCGTAGTCGTGCCGCGCCGTCGCGCCGACTAGGCGCTCGAGCTCACTGCGATCAGCCAGATCGACGCCAGGTGAGTTGGCGCGCAGGGGCTGAAAAAGGTCGGCCGGCCGCGGGATCCGGGCCGGCCGCACCCTGTCCGTAGTGAAGACTCCGAGCGGGTTCGCAGCCACCTGTTCGGGCGAGACCTCGCGATCGAATACACGATTCACGAACGATGTGTTTGCCCCGTTTTCGAGCAGACGTCGCAATAGGTAGGGTAGGAGATGTTGATGATCGCCGACCGGGGCATAGACCCGCACCGACAGTTCGCGCCCGGTCACTGCAGTGACAGCTTGATAGATCGCGTGACCCATCCCGTACAAGCGTTGAAACTCGAAATCGCGGCGGTGACCAGCCATCGTCAGGATTGCGGCGATCGTCGCCGCGTTATGCGTCGCGAACTGCGCGTAGAGCCCAGATCCGGCTGCGAGCAACCTGTCGGCACACACCAAATACGCGAGATCAGTGGCGGCTTTACGCGTGTAGACCGGATAGTCGTTAAGCCCATGAACCTGAGCCAACTTCACCTCGGTATCCCAATACGCGCCTTTCACGAGCCGGATTTGCACGGGCGCGGGACGCGCGCGCGTGAGTTCAATTACCCACGCGAGCACCGCGGCGGCGCGTTTTTGATAGGCCTGGACCGCGAGTCCGAGTCCAGGCCACGCCGCCAGCGCCGAGTCCTGCGCGAGGCGCTCAAAAATATCGAGCGAGAGTTCCAGACGGTCAGCTTCCTCGGCATCGAGTGTGAAGCCGATCCCGGCCGCCGCGGCGGCGAGGGCGAGTTCGCGCACGCGCCGATAGAGGTTTTCCAGCATGCGTGCGTGACCCGCTTCTTCATAGCGCGGTTCGAGCGCCGACAGCTTGATCGAAATCCCATGGCCACGCGCCAGATCGCGATGGTCAGATCGCTTGCCGAGCACTGTTATTGCCGCGGCGTAGGCGGCGTGATAGCGCTGTGCTTGTGCGGCGCTGCGGGCGCTTTCACCGAGCAGGTCGAAGGAGGCCGGCCACAGGCTAGCACGACGGATACCCTGTTCGATCGTGGGCGCGATGACGAACTGATTGCCAATGATCCGCATCGCGGCCTTTAAGGCTTGGCGGATTACGGGCTCCCCGCAACGTCGAATAAGACGCGCGAGCCAGTCGGCCGGCAGGGTGGATGCCGCATCGTGCTGCAGTACCCGGCCAGTTAGCATCAACGCCCACGTCGATGCATTCACGAATACCGAGTCGGCGTGCCCGCGGTGCGCCGCCCAATCACCGCTCGCGATCCGTTCCGAGATGAGCCGATCAGCGGTCGCCGCGTCTGGCACCCGGAGCAAGCTCTCGGCGAGACACAGGAGCGTTACGCCTTCCTCGGTCGCCAGATCGAATTCCTGCAAAAAAGTGTCGAGCGTACCGATCTCCGGTCCGCGCTCGCGGGTAGCGCGAACGATCGAGATCGCAAGGTCGGTCGCTGCGCGTTGTGACACCGCCGGCCACGCGAGTTGGGCAAGTAGATCTGCCACGTGGGTGTCTTCGTCCGCGAGCTTGGTCGCGGCGATGGCGGCGCGGGCCTTGAGGCCGGCCACCGAGAGAGCGGCATCCGAGTTCATCGAACCTCCTTTGCAACCAGCACAAATGCGATCGGCGAACTACACTTAAATTGACGCTGATCAGTTCACTCCCCTGCCGGGAGGTGCAAACTTTGATCTTGTCAGCCTGCGGCACGCACGAGTGCAGCATGGCTGCTCCGCAAGATATGGAGCTGTCTTAAAGATAGCAGTCGCGCCAGCGCGGTGGAGACCCGGCGGCCGGATGCACGCCCACGCCGGTTCTCGCATCCTGGCGCCGCCCTCATCGCTGTTGGTGTTGGCCCGATTAGGAGATCGTCATCATGAGCAATATCACCGTGCTTTATTCCGGAACGCCACGCGAAGTCGCGGCCGTGCAATTCGCGACGACTGTCGCGACGGGCCTCGGGGTCGGAGCCCAATGCCGCTTTGTGGCCACCGTGCGCTCGATCTTGGACGCTGAACAGTGGCGGGATTATCAGATGGTCGTCGGCCTCGAGGGCTTCACCGTCGCGCGTCCGATGCTCGAACAGGAATATCGAGAACAACTCACCGAACGAGTCGCAACCGCCGAAGCCGCGTTCAAGATGCTGCCGGAAGCGCGCGCGATGACGTGGGGTTCGTCTATCGACTTGGAGCGAACGCGTGAGCCAGACCTCGCCGGGCTCGGCTATGCACACGACTTGATGGTCGCGGGATTCGATACCGACCCAGTCGTCTCAGATTTGCTGATCAAACGGATCCTGCTCGACGGCGGTGGACCGATTGCCCTCGTGAAGGACCCGCCGTCGACGACACTGGCTGGCGCCACCGTGATCCTTGCCTGGAAGCCCGGTGCCGCAGCCAAGCGTGCGATGCAGAGTGCGCTGCCCATCCTGCGCGCTGTACGTCGGGTCTGCGTGGTGTCGATTGCCGAGACGGGCGAACCATCGATTGCGCCGGACGCGCACGCGATCGTCGACTACCTGCGCAACGGGCATCACGTGAACGCGGAAGCCTTGGCCTTGCGTGCCGCCGACAGCCCGCAACTACAACTTACCGAACTCTATCGCGAAATCGGCGCGGCGCTGCTCGTCATGGGTGGGTTTTCGCATTCGTGGCTGGAGGAGCTCTTGTTCGGTGGCTTCACCAAGTACTTCATCGCCAATCGCTGCTGCAATTTGTTACTGGCTCATTGACATTTAACACACGCGTCCAATGGCGTTCAGACATACTGCGAATCCGTCCCCTGTAAATCGGCGATGCCCTAATGAACAATCGACCACCGAAGGACGCGCCCGTTACCGAGGTCGCCTCACCTGCCTGCTGGATGCAAGAGGCGAACGACGTCTATATGGGCTATGCCGACAAGGACGAGCTGATTATCTTTTGCAATGAGCTACTGGAGGCAGAACGCGCCGGGTCACGGGTAACCCTGGAAACCGCGCACGCGGCGGGCTCCGGTCCGCTTGCCGAGTTAATGAAAACGATCCAGCGGGACGAAGCGCGCTGGTGCGCCATGCTGCTTCATCACATCAAGACGCGTGGCGGAACACCTTCGTCGAAAGTCGGCGCCTTCT
>JAYUEZ010000513.1:0-8876 GCA_043738965.1 Gammaproteobacteria bacterium | reverse complement strand
GCATGCCCATCGCGAGATGTTCGCTGTGCTCCGACATGCCGTAGCGTCCCATCGCCATATAGCCTGGGAGCAGCGTGCGAATGTCCTTCTCGACGCCGGATTGATCGACGCCCACCATATTCGGGATCCCGTGTCCCATCGCATTCATCGTGTGGTGCGACTTATGGCAGTGAAACGCCCAATCACCGGGGATCGCGATGAACTCGAGATCGCGCATCTGGCCAACGCCGACGACTTCGGTGACCTCACGCCGCCACTGGCTCTCTGGCCAGCGCCCACCGTCACCACCGGTTACCTGAAATTGCACGCCGTGCAGATGCATCGGGTGTTCATGCATCGATAGATTGCCGATGCGAATTCTCACGCGTTCGCCGGTGCGTGCGACCAGCGGCTCGATGGCGGGGAACACCTTGCTATTCATGCTCCACAGATCGAACTCCGTCATGATCGACGGATCAGGCCGGTAAGTGCCCGGATGCAAGGCCCAGTTGTGGAGCAGGAAACAATAGTCGCGATCAACCTGCCGTGGTTCGCCAGCGCGCGGATGGATGATGAACATCCCCATCATGCCCACCGCCATCTGCACCATCTCATCGGCGTGCGGGTGATACATATGCGTACCGTGTTGCCGCAACGTGAACTCGTAGACGAAGGTCTCGCCGGATTTGATCGGCGCCTGCGACAAACCACTCACGCCATCCATACCGCTCGGCAAAGTCAGCCCGTGCCAATGCAAGGAAGTGGGTTCGCCCAGGCGGTTAGTCACAAAAATCCGTACCCGATCACCTTCAATCGCTTCCAAGGTCGGGCCGGGTGTGGTGCCGTTGTAGCCCCAGCATTTGGCCTTACAGCCCGGGGCAAACTCATGCTCGATTTCTTCCGCGACGAGATGAAATTCTTTCGCGCCGTCATGCCATCGATACGGCAAGGTCCACCCATTGAGTGTGTGAACTGGTACATAACTCGTCGGCATGGGTGGTTTGTGATCAGGCGCAATCGACGTTGCCGCCGCCGCGGCTCGATGTCGTCCAAGCAGGCTGCCAATGCCACCCAGGGCACTTAGCGATAACAATGTTCTACGCGAAATCATGGCGTTTCTCCCTCCGCGTGCGCAGAAGATTTGTCGATAGGTTGCACGGTCTGACTTGGAAGTCGTGTGCCCACTTCGCGGGTAAGTTCAGCGCTGGCCACCCAATAGTCACGCACCGCTTCGAGATAGGCTTGGTAGGCGTCATATTCCTGCTGTTTGACCTGCAATAGGGCGAACTGTCCTTCGAGCATAAAACTCACTTCCTGTTGCATGCGCCGCACTACTTCTTCGCGTTCGGGAATCAAACGGGTGTGAATGAGAGCCGCGCGTTCACGTGCGGCGTGAACCCGATCGGCGGCGAGCTTGACCTTGTTGGCGACCTCGAGTTCGAGCGCTTTCAATGCGCTCTCGGCTTGCTCGACCAGCGCTTCCGCGCGCGCCACTTTGCCGGCGCCTTGATTGAAGATCGGTAACTCCAACGCCAAGCTCGGACCGGTGATACGCGATCGATCGGTTTCGCGCTCGGTTACCACCCCAATCTCAACCGCGCCGACATAGCGATAGCGCCGGGTGGTGTTGAGACTGTCGGTGAGCAAAGCAACTTCGCGGCGTTGTGCCGCGAGATCGAGTCGCGACTCGGCGAGTTTTTGGAGTTCGGCGAGATCGTTTTCCCGCGCCAACGGCACCGGCAGCAAGTTCGCTACTTGCCAATCGACTTGATCGGCGCTCAAACCCAGTAGCGCATTCAACCGCGTATACGCGGTGGCGCTGTCGGCCGCTGCTTGCAGTGCGCTCAATTGGGCGGAACTTGCGGCCGCTTGCGCCTGCGCCAGGTCACGCGCGCTGACATTGCCCGCGGTTGCCAGGCGTTCCGCGAGTTCCGCCGCTGCCTGTGCGGCGCGCGCTATCTTCTGGCGCATCGCCGTTATTTTTTGCGCGCCGAGCAAGTTGAAAAAAGCGCCTTCGACCTCCGCGCTTAAGTTAAAGATCGCATGCCCCGCGGATTGTTTGGCTCGCTCGAACTCCCCAGCCGCCAACCGGGTCCGCGCCGGCAGCAACAGCAGATCGGTAAAGCTCTGCGCGAGGCCGAAGGTCACTTGATCGGCGGCCCCAGCCGCGTTCGAGGTCAAGGCCGCCGTTGAAAAGCGCGGATTCGACAGACGTCCAGCATCGTAGACGTCGGCACTCGCGAGGCCCACGCGCGCATACTCGCCGCGCACTTGCGGATTGTTGAGCAGCGCGACCTTAACCGCGCCGTCGAGATCAAGCGGCGCTTTTATCAGCTCGCTCACCAGCGCAGCGGTATTTTGATCCGCGGCAACGATTTCATGTCCGCTACGGGCTGATACAAGTTCACGCACGTCGGCCATCCCGCGATCGGCCGGCAATTCGGCACATCCAGTCAAAGTCACCGGGACCAGTAACGCCACGCTACGAATTAGCTTTCTATCGATCGGCACGAAACCCTCCTTCGGGAGTCGAATCAGGAAAATAAGGTGGTGCGATCGCCATCAGTGGCCGGCGTACGAGATCGAATAACGAGACTCACACCACTGTGATTGGTGTCGGCTGGAAACTCGAGACTCGTCCGCGACCGGCGCGGACTGCGACGATCAGACGGTGGCGTGGATCGGGGGGCGGTAAGGGGCGCCGCGCTGCGCATTTCCCAGGTGGGATTGCTCGCTTACGGCAAAGGCCAGTGACAGTTGAAGATCGAAATCGGCCGGTAACTGAGCAAACAACGCGAGCGCGAGCGCTCCCGCGCAATGGCAATACGCATCGCGGCCGGCCTTGTGCTCGACGTGCGGATCCCCCGTAGGGTGGTGTGAGTGGTGGACCGCTTCAGCAGCGTCCGCCACCACCATCTGCGCGCCATCATGCTGGTAAGCGGCATTGGCCGGTGAATCCGAATGGTCCTGACAGCCGCGCGTGCTGACACTCGCGAAGCCGGAAACCGGTAGCACGAGGATGAGTACCAAAGACATGAAAACGCGTAGTCGTCTCATAGTCGAATGATCAACCGAATGTAAACGCTAACGCAAGTGCCGTGACGGTTGCTCACGGGAACGAATGCGCCGCAATTCAAAAGCAAGACACGGAGTGTACCGACCCGCCGCTGCCTCTAGACTACTGACTGCGATGTTTTAACAGGATGCGAGTGATGCGACCCAACCAGCTACAATTCGACCGTGTAGCAAGGAACATTTTAATGGCGTTTCGTCCATGGATTTGATCGACTCTGTCGCGGCTGATGCCATCGCCCTGCGCGTAGCGGCAATCGACTGGAATCAAACCGCGACCGTGCTAGACGCGCAGGGCTCCGCCACGCTCAAGGGCTTACTCACCCCGGCTGAATGCCAAGCACTAGTCGCGCTCTACGCACGTGATGAACTCTTTCGCAGTCGCGTGGTCATGGCTCGCCACAGCTATGGTCGTGGCGAGTATCAATATTTTCGGTATCCATTGCCTGACTTGGTCGCGACCTTGCGCACCGCGCTGTACACGCCATTGGTGTCGATTGCGAATCGTTGGAATCAGACCCTCAAGATTGAGGTGCGATATCCCGCCGCGCATCACGAATTCATCGCGCGCTGTCACGCCGCCGGTCAACGACGGCCGACACCCTTGTTGTTGCAGTACGCAGCGGAAGACTACAACTGCTTGCATCAAGATCTCTACGGCGAACATGTATTTCCTTTGCAGGTCGCCACACTGCTTTCCGCGCCGGGACGCGATTTCACCGGCGGCGAATTCGTGCTCACCGAGCAACGTCCGCGGATGCAATCGCGCGCGGAGGTCGTGCCGCTTGCCCAGGGCGATGCCGTGGTGTTCGCCGTTCATCACCGCCCCGTTCCCGGCACGCGCGGCGTGTATCGCGTCAATCTACGCCATGGCGTAAGTCGGATCCGCAGCGGTCATCGTCACACGCTCGGGATCATTTTTCATGACGCCACGTGAGCCACGATTGAGCACGGCCGATCTATTCGCCGACGCGCCAACGGAGTCGCGCAGCGAAGCCCTGGTTCCCGGCGCGGTGGTATTGCGCGCCTTTGCGATGCCTAACGTCACGCAAATTTTTGCCGCCTTGCAGACCATTACCGACGCGGCGCCGTTTCGTCACATGGTCACGCCGGGTGGCTTTGAAATGTCGGTGGCGATGACGAATTGCGGCGCTTACGGCTGGGTGAGCGATCGCAGCGGTTACCGTTATACCGCTGAGGATCCAGAGAGCGGTCGGCCATGGCCGAACCTGCCTGCTGTGTTCGAGCAACTCGCGGTAGACGCCGCGGCGGCCGCGGGCTTCGGGGAATTCACGCCGGACGCGTGTCTTATCAATCGTTACGCCGCGGGGTCGCGGCTATCGCTGCATCAAGACCGGAACGAGCGCGACTTCGCGGCGCCGATTGTTTCCGTCTCGTTAGGTTTGCCTGCCGTATTTTTATTTGGCGGTGCACGGCGCGCCGATCGACCGCGGCGCGTGCCGTTATGGCACGGCGATGTCGTGGTATGGGGTGGACCCGCACGCTTGCACTACCACGGCGTCCTGCCGCTCGCCGCGGGTGAGCATTTGATTTCCGGCGCCTATCGATTCAACTTAACGCTGCGCAAGGCCGTCTAGCTTTTTGATACAAAAGCAAGAATCGTGGAGGCATACGAGGGTCCTTACTTTATGCTGCCGAGCTCGATCGAAAAACACAAATTCGGGATGCCACATGAAATTTAAGGCGGGAATTGGCCTCGTAGGCGTGCTGGCGATGGCGCTAGTGTCGTACTCCGCCGCCGCGGAAAGTCTCGCGCTCATCGCTGGACGCTACGACGTCACCGCGCAAATGATCATGCCGCATCTGGATGAGATGCGCCGCAGTGTCACGCACGAACACTACTGCCTACGCGACGCCGATCCTGCCGCTCTGTTTCCTGTTCTACGCCAACATGCTCTGCGCGGTTGCAAGTTTAGTTACGAAAAGGAAACCAACGCTGGCGTCGAATACGTGTTGGTATGCGAAACCGCGCGGGTCGCAACTGGCACCGCACGCCTCAATCGCGATGGCGCCCGAGTTCGCGGCGGCATCGATGTCAAAATGGGCGGTAAAAATATGACGTTCTCACAGCGCATTGAAGCTGCACGGCAGGGAGACTGTGCCGCCGCGGAGTAACCGGCGGGGGACTTTCCGTCATAGGTTAATGCGGGAGGCGGCGCTTCTCTAAAATCACAACGCCATAGTCGGGCCACGCAAGCGGGCGCAAATCCTGCCGCAAGTACAGTGGGTGCCCCGGCTCTCCGGCTTGAGTCAGCACTAAATAGTGGAGTCGCGTGCCGCGGGCGGACAACAGCCTGCGCACTTCGGCGGCGCGCGCGCGATGCATTCCGTGATTGCCCCACGCGGCAACCACCATCCCGCCGTGTTGCGCAATTAATTCAGTCTGCGCCACCAAATGGCGATCCGTCGCACGTCCCACTGGCGTCGCCGCCACGAATAGTTGTTGCGGATCGGTCGCGCGATACGCAAAAAGATTAAGCATCGTCAAACTCCCGTAACCCCACGACTTGGCGTAGTTAATACAGCGCCGCACCGTGGGATCGGGTCCATGCTCATCGGCGGTCGACGGATTCAAGCCGATGAAGCCACAGGGTGGCAAGCCTAAGTCCCAACAGTGATGCCAGGTGTAGCGATAGCGTCGATCACGTGAGAAGCGGCACGCATAACGCACAGCATCGCACTCAAGCGTGACAGATCGAATCACGGGGAAATTCATCGCGGATTTTGTTAGGCATTGAACAATCGAACAGGGTAGCGCCAACCGGCAGTCCACGGTATCGTCGCAACTCGCGAAATCACACAAAAAACCGGAGGTCCCATGCCCACCATCACCCGCAACGGCGTCAGTACTTATTACGAATCCATCGGCAAAGGCACGCCCATTGTTTTCATTCATCCCTTTTCGACCAGCGGCTATATCTGGACTTTTCAACTCTCCGCCTTTGCGCAAACCAATCAATGCATAGTGGTCGACCATCGCGGCCACGGTCGCTCGGACAAGCCGCAACAAGGCTACGACATCAAGGAAATCGCCGCCGACGTGCTGGCGGTCCTCGACGCCTTAAAAGTCTCGAGCGCGATATTCGTCGGTAACTCCATCGGCGGCATGATCACCATGCAAATCAATTTGGATGCACCGCAGCGCGTGATAGGCAATGTCATCGTCAGCAGCGGTACCAACTTCGGCGCCGGCATGCCACCGGAAGTTGGCCAAGCTTTTCAAAACGACCTCAAAGGCGCGTTTGGTGGATTGATCGATGGCGCGGTATCGGCCAAGACTAAACGCGAGCGTCCCGAAGTTGTCGATTTCCTCATGTCGCAATTCCTGGTCCAAGACAATTTTCCGCATCATGTGTTCCATGCGTCGGCCGGTGATCCCAACGGTGTCTTCAGCTGGAACATCACGGATCGACTGAAAGACATCAAAAAGCCGACGCTAATCCTGGCCGGTGAAGAAGATCAAGCCACACCGGTCGCGATGAATCAGTTCCTGGCTGATCACATTCCCGGCGCGACCATCAAAATCCTCAAAGACGTTGGGCATTTCTACGAAATCGAACGTCCCGCTGATTTCAACCGCGAGCTCAAGCAATTTGTCGCACGCGTGAGCTGACTTTCCTCTCCCTTGGGGGACAGCTCCCTCTCCCGCCAAGGGAGAGGGACGACTTGTCTCGTTCTTCCGAAGGAGATTTCGCTCACGCATAGCCAGCATGAGGTGCTCGCCATACCGTAAGCATCGTCCTATAGCATCAAAGAAAAATTGCCTCTATTTTCAGTAGTCGCTTAAGATTGAGCTTGTAACTGACTAATCTTAAAAAATATAAAGCACGTTAATCGCAGGTGCCATTCAGTCGTGAAGGCATCTAGGTATGCGATCGAGATAGGGGGACGAAAGCAAATGACGAGTTGCACCAGAGGGTGGCGCACAGCGGCGCTCGCAACCAGTATCACGATGAGTGTGACGCCAATGGCGGCCCACGCCGATGCCATGGGCAATGCCTTTTCCAAATTCGATCGTGCGATGGCCACCTTCGACCCCATAGGCACCTATGTACGCGAGCCTCTCGAGCGCGCACTGCCGAACTTGAGCCTCAAAGGTTCGTTTCGACAATGGACCGATATCCTGCTCGATGAACACGGGCAAGTCGGTTTTCAAAATCAGGATTACCGCTTTCTACAATTGCAAAACCTCTTCGAGGTCAAAGGCGCCTACCACCTCGCGCCGGGACTCGATGTCAATGCGGTGGCCCACGCGCTTTATGACGGCGTGTACGATTGGCAAAGTTCGTCCGGTCTCTCGGCCGATAAGCTCGACCGCACCGCCGAACTCTATAACAACAGCGATCGGATCCTGCGCGAGTTCTACGTCAGCTATCGCACCCCCGCGTTTGATATCGCGATCGGCAAACAGCAAATCGCGTGGGGCAAGATGGACGGTCAGTTCATCGACATTGTGAACGCGATGGATCGTCGCGAATCAGTGCAACTTGAATCCGAAGACTACGAGATCCGCCGCCTACCGACTTGGATGTTGAACACCACGTTTCACTTCGGGCGCAATTCGCTGCAGCTGTTATATATCTTCGATTTCAAGCAGGACCAGAATCCACTACCGGGCTCGCCGTGGGCTTCGCCTTTGATCCCACCGCCGTCCTTGAATACCGATATCGTGCTCCCCGCGCGCCGCCCGCAGAACGGCAATTTTGGTGATCATGAATTCGGCATGCGCTTCGATCGATCGACGGGCGCTTTAACTTACGGCTTCATTTACGCGTACATGTGGGATAAAAATCCCGTCGATCACATCCTTGGTACGCAGCAGTCAAATGGCACCACCCAGCTCATTGTCGAACCGCGCCATGAACGCCTGCATCACTTTGGATTGACGGGCGATTACGCCACCACTCTGCCCCAGCTGCCACTGGTCGGTGCTTTGCCGGCGGTGTTTCGTGTCGAGGCGTTGTGGACCAAGGGCGTACGCTTTGTGGATTTCGCGTCGCAAGCAGCTGCGCGCGCGGGTGCTATCACCGACGGCACTGTCACGCATGACACCGTACGCGCGGCCGTGGCCGGCGAATTTGGGTTGCCCGCCAATACCACGCTGATCTTTCAAGCCTCGTACTACCAGACGATTAATTGGAAGAACACGCTTGGCGGCGGCTTTGGTGGCGGTATCTTGGATGAATGGACGCTCGTGCCGTTGGTTTACGTCTCGCGCCCGTTTGCCTTTACGCGCGATCGCCTGAGCGCGCAGTTCACCGCGTTCCCGGTGCTGAGTGGCCCTGATCGGCACTGGCAGGGCCTAAAAACCAAGCTTCGCGTGAAGTACAAGTTTTCGCAATTTGTCACTGGCCAACTGGTCTACAACGGCTACGACACGGGCAGTTCCCAAGACCTCTACGGTCAGTACGATAAATGGGACAACATTGGCTGGGAGCTCAAATATGAATTCTAAACTCTGCCCAGCGCTCGGCGGCCTGGCGTTAGTCGCGTGCTGTGTCTTCGCCGTCGCAGCAGATCCAAGCTGGAAAACCGTCGAGCAACTAACGGCTGAAGAACGCGCACTCTTTGATCCCAGCACCTCGAAACCGCGCGACAGCAAGTATGCGTACATTCCCGCCGAACCATACCCGTTTAAAGCACCGTTTACGGCCGAAGAAATGGGGTTTCGCTCAGCCGAATTCGTGCATATTTCGCGCTGGCCATATTCGTTAGTGGATGTGTTCGGGGTCATCACCAGTTCCGGTTATATCAATCAAGGCGTCTCGGTCGGTTACGTCACGCAATCCGCGGCGCCTGGACTC
>JAYUEZ010000512.1:0-3375 GCA_043738965.1 Gammaproteobacteria bacterium | reverse complement strand
TCGCGCGGTATACGCTTAAGTCGGCGGTGCTGGCGGCGACGCTGAATGGACCATGCAGTTGGGCCGCGGAGCCGGTGCCCATCACTGCGGCGCAGGCCTTGGCGGCCTATGATCGATTTAACGCGGCGCCTGAAGCCCATCTACAAGACGCTCCGACGTTCTTGAAATTCATGCAAAACGGCGCCGTCCATACCGTGCTCAATAGCAACGTCGTGTTTTGGATGTATCGCGACGTGCCGAGCGACGTTCAGGCCGTGCTCTATGCGGCCTACATGGGTGGCAACTTGGATTCGCAACTGCGCACGCGCAAACAAGGCGACGATCCCGAAGCCGGTATGCGCGCCGCACTTAGCGCCTATGACGCGTTAAAGAAAACCCATGCCAAGCTCACGTTGCCGGAACTGGAAGCGCTCCGCCAAGCGCAAAGCGCGGGTGCGCTTGGGCCGGCGCTCGCCAAGCTCGCTGAAGGGCGACCTTGAGCGTAAACCTTAATTTCACCGAGCGGCGCCATGATGAGTCGTAAGACCGCCGCGCCCGCCCGCCCCTTCACCCGCAATACCCTAGCCCTGGTCTACGACTTCGACGGCACCTTGACGCCACAGCCGATGCAGGAATACACGGTACTGCCGGAGCTCGGGTTGTCACCACGCGCGTTTTGGGATGAAGTCAACGCCGAAGTAAAACGCACCGGCGGCGACAGCATCCTCACTTACATGCGGTTGCTGGTGGAGAAAATCGAAGCCAACAAAGCGCATTTAAGTCGCGACGCATTGCGCAAGCTTGCCAGCGGCATCAAATACTACCCGGGTGTCGCCCACTGGTTTGAACGCGTGAATCGGTACGTCGCCGAACGCTCCGCGGGGTTGGTTCAGACGCGGCACTACATTATTTCCGCTGGCCTAAGTGAAATTCTCGAAGGCATTAGCATTAAACAGCATTTCGAGCGTATCTACGCTTCGCAGTATCATTTCAATCATCACGAGGTCGCCTGTTTCCCGACCATCGTCATCAACGACACCAGCAAGACGCAATATCTGTTTCGCATCAACAAAGGGCGCGAACACAGCGGTGAATCGATCAACGAATACATGCCCGAGGCCGAACGACCCATCCCGTTCAGCCATATGGTCTATATCGGCGATGGACTGACTGACGTGCCGTGCATGACGGTGACCAAAATGTACGGGGGGTTCGCAGTTGCCGTGCACAATCCCGAACATCGAGACTCTATTCGCACCTGTCGCGAGCTCGCCCGCGGCAACCGGATCGATTATTTCGCGCCGGCAGATTATCGTCCCGGACGGGTGTTGGAAAAGCGCGTGCGAACGATTTTAGATGTGATCATCGCGCGCGTTCACTTCGAACGCGAACGCCATGTCTTTCTCAATGAAACTGCTCACTAGAGAAATCGCTAACGCTATGCCACTTTCGCTAATTGCTTTCGTCCGGCGTGGGATCCGATCCTGCGCACTCGCCGCAACCCTGCTCGGTGCCTTCACCGCCTGCAAAGCGCCCGATCTAAAACCGAATTTCATGCGCCACGATCCGCCGCCAACCGAATCGAGTGTGGCGACCGAGCCCGCCGCGGTGGTCGATCCGTCCCTAACGCCGCGCGAGCTAATCACGGCCCGCTTAATCAACGCCCGCGCGCCGGATTCGAAAACGCCGGGCATGACGGTGGGTAAGCTCATCGAGTTTGCCGATCGCTACCTCGCCTGCGACTGCGCCAACACGCGCTTTGCCAAGAGCTGGAAGCACCTCGACAGCGGCTATGAACTAGCGACGAACTCCGGGCAGGTGCGACCGTTACGCTTGATATGCACCGGAACTGGCGAGGCCACCGAATGTTACTTAAACGAAATCGATCGCGGTGCGCAAATTCCGCGCCTGCAGGAACGCTTCATGCCGGGATCTGATTTCATTGAGTTCATCTATCAACACGGCGTGAACTGTCCACGCACCGAGCCCTGTCCGACACCAGTGGTCGGTGACGCGGCTGCCGAACATTGATCCCGGAACGCAGTAGCCCGGCATTCAAGATTGGTAGGCACACAACCGGGCGCGTCATTCAAGATATCGATGCCATGACCGACAATACTTTCTCGCGTCCAGGACCGAAAAGCGATCGCATCGATGCAGCGCCCTCTCCCTTCGCGGGCAAGGGCTTACGGTAAAGGGGTTTGGGAATTACGCTAAACTAACGCGGCGCACTGATGCGCGGCCCGGCGAGGACTGACACTGCAATGGCCACGAGCGTCACCGATGATATCGATCCGCAAGAAACCCAGGAATGGCTGGAAGCGCTCGCCGCGGTCGCCGAGACCGAAGGCATCGAGCGTGCGCACTTTCTGCTCGAACGCTTAATCGATACCGCGCGCCGCTCGGGCGTCGACCTACCTTATTCGGCGAACACCGCCTACCTCAATACCATCCCGCCGGACCGCGAACGCTACACACCTGGTGACCCCGCGCTCGAGTGGCGCATTCGTTCGATCAATCGATGGAATGCGATGGCGATGGTGGTAAAGGCCAACCGCAAAAACAGCGAACTCGGCGGCCATATCGCGAGCTATGCCTCGGCGGCCACGTTGTATGAAGTGGGCTACAGCCATTTTTGGCATGCGCCCACCGCCGATCACGGCGGCGACATGGTGTTCATGCAGGGGCACTCGGCACCTGGGATCTACGCTCGCGCCTTCCTGCTCGGCCTATTGAGCGAAGATCAACTGAACAACTTTCGTCAGGAAGTGGACGGCAAGGGCCTGAGTTCATATCCGCATCCGTGGTTGATGCCCGCCCACATCGCGTAGAGTTCCCACATGTGCCCGAAGTATCCGAGCGAGGCGAGGCGGACGCCCCGGTTCGCGAAGACCTGCCGCACTTGCCGTGGGTCGAAGGGCGCGCGGGAGAAGGGGAACGGCCCGTCCTGCACGGTCAGGGCGGCGAGCAGCGCGCCCGCGACGGTCAGGCCGGACGTGGCGAGGATCACCGCGCGCCAGTGCAGGCCGCCGATGCCGTTGACGAAGTGGGGCAGTGCGGAGCCGAGCGTCAGCGCGCCGACCATCACGCCGAGCGCCATCCCCCGCCCGCGCCGGAACCACGTCGAGAGCAATTTCAGCCCGACCGGATAGACCCCGGCGAGGAAGAAGCCCGTCGCAAACCGGAGCGGGATGGCGAGCCCCGGCCCGTGCGCCAGCGCGATGCCTGCATTGACCGTCGCGGCCCCGATGGCGGCGGCGCAGAAGACCCACTTGGGCGGGAAAACATCGGCGAGCGTCAGCACCGCCGAGAGCACCGCGCCCGTCACGAAGCCGAGTTGCACCGCAATCGTCAGCAGCGACGCCTGGTTCGTTGTCAGCCCCCACGCGGCGCGCA
>JAYUEZ010000511.1:0-3386 GCA_043738965.1 Gammaproteobacteria bacterium | reverse complement strand
TCGCGTTCGCGCGCCGGCATGGCGTGCTCGTCGAATCGGTTAATGCCGACGGCGCCACGGTGCTCGCGCTGGCGAGCGCCACCGCGGACGCGTTGCTTGAAGTGCGGCGCTGCATCGGCGCCCCGCTCCGTCTGCGGGAAATTCCCGAGCATGAATTCAATGCTCGGCTCCAAGCCATTTACGAAGCTGGGCAGGCCGAATCCGAACAGATGATTGCGGATCTCGGCAGTGAAATGAATCTTGCCGATCTCGCGCGAGAACTAAAAGAGCCGGCGGATCTGCTTGAAAGCGCCGACGATGCCCCGATCATTCGTTTGATCAACGTGCTCTTCGCCGAAGCCATTCGCCAGAACGCGTCGGATATTCACATCGAGCCGTTTGAAGATCGACTCTTGATTCGTCTGCGCACCGACGGCGTGTTGCGCGAGATCATGGAGCCGCCAGCGGCTATCGCGCCACTCGTTGCCTCGCGGATCAAGGTCATGGCCAAACTCGATATCGCCGAGAAACGTCTACCGCAGGATGGGCGAATTTCGCTGCGGGTCGCGAATCGACCGGTGGATGTTCGCGTCTCGACCATGCCATCGGGTCACGGCGAACGCGTGGTGCTGCGCTTACTCGACAAGCAAGCCGGCCGTCTGCAGCTTGAACACATTGGCATGGACACCGAGACCACGGCGACGCTCGATTCAATCATCCATAAACCCCACGGGATCTTTTTGGTGACGGGCCCGACAGGCTCGGGCAAGACCACCACACTCTATGCCGCGCTGTCGCGTTTGAACGAAGGCAGTCGCAATATCATGACGGTGGAAGATCCCATCGAATATTTCATCGATGGGATCGCGCAAGCCCAGGTTAATCCCAAGGTCGATATGAGCTTCGCGCGCGGCTTGCGCGCGATCCTGCGCCAAGATCCAGATGTGGTGATGGTTGGCGAAATCCGCGATTTGGAAACCGCGCAGATCGCGATTCAAGCGAGCCTAACCGGGCATTTGGTGTTCTCGACCTTGCACACCAACACGGCCATCGGCGCGATTACACGGCTGCGCGACATGGGCGCCGAACCGTTTTTACTCGCCTCGAGTTTGATTGGCGTGTTGGCCCAGCGTTTGGTGCGCGTGCTGTGCCCACAATGCAAGCAGGCCGCGATCTTGGATGCGGCCACCGCGCAACGTCTCGGCGACGTCGCGATGGCGGGCAGTGCCGTGTTCGCCGCGCGTGGCTGCGCTGCCTGCACGCAAACGGGCTATCGCGGTCGTACGGCGATCTATGAACTTGTCACCTTCGATAACCCCATGCGTCAGCTAATTCACGATGGATCGAGCGAGGCCGCGCTCGAAACGCACGCCCGTGCACGCGCGGCGAGCATCATGGATCACGGCCTGCGTAAGGTATTGGACGGTGTCACCACGCCAGAGGAACTGCTGCGTGTCATGCAGTCGTTGTAATGGCCGCCTACGAATACACTGCGCTTACCGCTGACGGCGACACGCGTCGCGGATTGATCGAGGCCGATTCCGAACGCCAAGCGCGGAAACTACTCCGCGACCAACGCCTGACACCATTGGCCGTTGCCGCCGGTCGTCAGAAATCTAGTAATAAGACCGGTTTATCACTCGGCTTAGCGCGCCTGTCCTCCGATGAACTCGCGCTCTTCATTCGTCTGCTTGGCACCCTGCTCGGCTCGGGGCTGCCGCTCGACGACGCGTTGTCGGCGTTGGGACGCCAAGCGGACACGCGGGCGGTAAAGCGCATCGCATTGGGGATCAGGGCGCGGATCTTGGAAGGACAGTCGCTCGCCAACGGCATGGCCGAGTTTCCGCAAGTTTTCTCCACTGCCTTTCAAGCCACCGTCGGCGCCGGTGAGCGCACGCGACATTTACCGCTGGTCTTAAAACGCTTAGCTGATTATGTCGAGAATCGCGATCGCATGCAGAAGCGTTTGCAGCTCGCGATGGTCTACCCCGGCGTTTTGACCGCCACCGCGATTCTCGTCGTCGCCGGCCTATTGACCTACGTGGTGCCCGAGGTCGTGAAGGTGTTCGACAACATGGATCGCCAGTTGCCGTTGCTAACGCGCGCGCTCATTACCGGTTCGGGATTCGCGCATCGTTATGGACTCTACCTTGTGATGGCGACGATTATTGGCGTTATCGGCTTGCGATTATTTTTACGTCGACCGGCGCCGCGTCACGCCTTTCATTCGCTGTTACTTAAACTGCCGATCGTTGGCCGCCTCATCATCGCAAGCGAAGCGTCGCGCTTTGCACGAATGCTCGCCATCATGCTCGGCAGCTCCGTCGACATGCTGGATGCGCTGGCGATCGCAAGCAAAGCAGCGGCATTTCTGCCGCTGCAGCGCCACTACACCAAGGTCATTGAAGAAGTTCGCGAAGGCGGCGCGCTCAGCACCGCCATCGGGCGTTCGCCGCTCATTCCCGCGTTATTGCCGCACCTGATCGCAAACGGGGAATCGTCCGGCAATCTTATCGAGATGCTGGACACCGCCGCCGAATCGTTTGAGTTCAAAGTGCAGAGCACGCTGACATTGTTGTTGAGCTTACTCGAGCCGCTGCTGATCTTGGTGATGGGCAGCATCGTACTCGCCATCGTCATTGCGATTCTGCTGCCGATCTTTGAAATGAATCAGTTGGTTTAGGGCACATTATTCGTGGGCCGACCGCGCTATTCAATTCCTCGCCCCTCGCGGAAGAGGGTTACGGCGAGGGGGAGGATCGATCAACCACCAACGCTCAACGTGACATTGGCATTGACGTAGCCAGCCTGCTTCGTGCGGTCGACGACCAAACGCGTCGCCTCAATGCCGTGGACTGTTTTAAGCGTGATCAACCACTCAGCAAGGGCATCGAAACTAACTGCATCAAAGGCCACATTCGCTTCCACGTCACTACTTGGCGTAACCCGTTTAATGCGACCTTGGATCGCGCTTTGTGTCGCGGATTCATTCACGACCGAGAGTAGCGTTTGATTTGGGGCGAGCGCGCGTGAAGAGCTGCCAGTGTCTTTAAGTCGCTTCGCTTCCACGGCGAGTGCGCGAAGCTCGACCAAGCCAGCCGCTTCCGCACGTACCTGGCTCGCCAGGCGTACCTGGGCATCTTGTAGCGGTTGCAGAGCCGTTACATACAGCAACGCGGCGAGCGTCGCTCCAGCACCGATGCTTAAAAAAGTCTGTTCGCGCTGACTCCGGGTTTTCCACCACGTCATCATAAGTTGCCACCCGCGCCAGGTTGCACGCGCAAATTACCGATCACACCGTCGGCGATTGACTCCACCGACACCACTTCCACATGCAACGACGATTTCAAGGCGCCGTTATAACTCTCAAGCGCCGCCATATTCGACGCGCGCACGCGCAACAGCAA
>JAYUEZ010000510.1:0-3390 GCA_043738965.1 Gammaproteobacteria bacterium | reverse complement strand
TCAAGCGCCTGGTCCATGATTTATTAATGCCGGTTGAAATCATTGGCATGCCGATCATCCGCGAGGCGGACGGTTTGGCGATGAGTTCACGCAATGCGTACTTGAAACCCGACGAACGCGAGCGTGCGCCGAAAATATTCGCGAGCCTGAACGTAGCCGCGGCCAAACTTGAGCAACAGACACAAAGCTTAATCGCGATTGAAACGGCCGCCATGGCCGAGCTCGCGGCCGCCGGTTTCCGCCCCGAATATTTTAGTATCCGGCGCGCTGCCGATCTCACGGCGCCACAGCTAGACGACCGCAGTTTGCAGATCTTGGTTGCCGCTTGGCTCGGCGGCGCACGGCTGATCGACAACGTGCGGGTAGAACTTTCAGCGCCACTGGCCATGCTTTAGAACTCCGTCATGCTTACCAACGCACGTTCCGCCGCCATCCTTATAATCGGCAATGAAATACTGTCGGGCCGCACGCGCGATACCAACATTCAAATGATAAGCGTCGCACTGGGCAAACACGGTATACGCGTGCGCGAAGCGCGCGTGGTCGAAGATCGTTATGAGGCAATCGTTTATGCCCTCAACGGCTTACGCGCGAGTCACGACTTTGTGTTTACCACCGGCGGTATCGGCCCCACCCATGACGACATCACCACTGAATGCATCGCGGGCGCGTTTGGCCGCGTGGTGCTCGAAAATCCGGCTGCGGTCGAGCGGCTGGTCGCCTATTACGGGCCTGCGGGAATGAACGAAGCGCGCCTTAAAATGGCGCATGTCGTCGCCAGCGCAACCTTAATTGATAATCCGATTAGCGCGGCGCCCGGCTTTCGCATTGAAAATGTCTTCGTGCTCCCCGGCGTACCGCAGATTCTACAGGCCATGCTGCCAAGCATTATCGCGAGCTTGCCCAGCGGGCAGCCGATTTTAAGTCGCACGATCACGGCGTGGATCCGCGAAGGCGAAATAGCGTCCGATCTGGCCAGCGTGCAGAACACCCATCCTAATTTAGATGTCGGCAGCTATCCGTTCGCGCGCGATGGACGCTATGGCACGTCCCTAGTCATACGTGGCACGGATGCCGAGGGCCTTGAGCTTGCGCTGACCGCGGTGTGCGCATTTTTGACCCAACGCGAAGCCGAATTTGCGCGCGCCGAGTAAGGTTTGAAAATTCACCGATCCCGTGTAGCTTAGGCGCTAACCCCAACTGACGATTACCATGCCAAAACGCGTTTTTATCAAGACTTTCGGCTGCCAAATGAACGAGTATGACTCGCAAAAAATGGCTGATGTCTTGCGCGCGTCACATGGTATGGAACTGACCGATGCGCCAGAGCAAGCCGATCTATTGCTGATGAATACCTGCTCCGTGCGTGAAAAGGCGCAAGAAAAATTATTCTCGGAGCTCGGCCGCTGGCGCGAATTTAAACTCGCACGACCCGAGGTCGTGATTGGGGTCGGCGGCTGCGTCGCGAGCCAAGAAGGCGACGGAGTATTCACCCGCGCGCCCTATGTCGACCTCGTATTCGGGCCACAAACCTTGCATCGTCTACCCGAACTCTACGCCGCAGCGCAACGCCATGAAGGCCGAGTTATTGATATCAGCTTTCCGGAAATCGAAAAATTTGATCGGTTACCGGAACCCCGCGCCGAGGGCCCGACCGCTTTTGTTTCGATCATGGAAGGATGTAGCAAGTACTGCACGTTCTGTGTGGTTCCCTATACCCGTGGTGAAGAATTCAGCCGGCCATTTGATGCCGTCATCACCGAAATCCACGATCTCGCGAAACAGGGCGTGCGCGAAGTCACGCTGCTCGGGCAAAACGTCAATGCCTATCGCGGATTGATGCACGATCGAAAAATCGCGGACCTCGCCGCGCTTATTCGTTATGTCGCCGCGGTCGACGGCATCGAACGTATCCGGTTCACGACCTCGCATCCGGTCGAATTCACGGATCGCCTCATCGAGACCTACGCAGCGGTGCCGAAGCTCGCGAGCCATGTGCACCTGCCGGTACAAAGTGGCTCGGATCGGATTCTCGCGCTAATGAAGCGCGGCCACACCACGTTGGAATATTTATCGAAGGTCCGCCACCTACGCCGCGCGCGGCCAGATATTTCGATTTCGTCGGATTTCATCGTCGGTTTCCCGGGCGAGACCGCCGATGATTTTGCCGCAACCATGCGCTTGATCGAGCAGGCCGACTTTGACCATTCCTTTAGCTTCATGTATAGCCCGCGGCCGGGAACACCCGCCGCAAGCTTGCCTGATGCGACACCGATAGAAGAAAAGAAACATCGGCTGGCGATCTTGCAACACCGGCTGATGGAATTAGGGCAAGCAAAAAGTGCCGCCATGGTCGGCACCACACAGCAGGTGTTAGTCACTGGCGCATCACGCAAGGAGTCGCGGGAAATTGCCGGGCGGACTTCGAACAATCGAGTCGTGAACTTTGCCGGCAATCCCGCCTTGATCGGCGAATTTGTTGTCGTGACGATTACCGCCGCGTTACCCAATTCGTTGCGCGGCGAACTCCGCGTCACGGCAATCGCTGTCGCTTAAATTGGATATTGACGCAACGCTCGAGTTAACGCTCGAACCATTCGAGAATGAGCGCTTGGCGAATCTTTGCGGCCAGTTCGATGAGCATCTGCGCCTAATCGAACGCCGCCTTGGCGTCGCCATCAGCAACCGCGGGAATGCATTTTCGGTCGCGGGCTCCGCCAGCACCTGTGAGACTGCCGCCAAGATTCTGCACGATCTGTATACGGCCACGGGACATAAATTCATCGCACCAAGCGACGTCCACCTGCACCTGCAAGAGTCGTTCGCGAACACGCTGTTCAACGAACACGATGCGACCGCCGAACTGGTGGTGCAGACCCGCCGAGTCATGGTCAAGGCACGCGGATCAAACCAACGCCTCTATTTACGCAACATTGAGCATTGCGATATCAGCTTTGGCATTGGACCGGCGGGGACCGGGAAAACCTACCTAGCAGTCGCCGCTGCGGTCGCCGCGCTCGAAAAAGATCGCGTTCGTCGCCTGTGCCTGGTGCGGCCAGCGGTTGAAGCCGGCGAACGTCTGGGCTTTTTGCCCGGTGATATGGCGCAGAAAATCGATCCCTATCTGCGGCCGCTCTACGACGCGCTGTATGAGATGTTGGGCTTCGAACGGGTGGCGAAGTTGATCGAGCGAAACGTCATCGAAGTCGCGCCACTGGCGTTCATGCGCGGTCGCACCTTGAACGACTCGTTCATCATCCTCGACGAAGCGCAGAACACCACCGTCGAACAGATGAAGATGTTTCTAACGCGCATTGGTTTCGGATCGAAAGCGGTGATCACGGGTGATGTCACGCAGATCGACCTGCCACGCGGGCGCGAATCGGGCCT
>JAYUEZ010000509.1:0-3390 GCA_043738965.1 Gammaproteobacteria bacterium | reverse complement strand
ATCGTTGCAGTGCCGGCGTCTCGATGTAAACCGCATGCCACTGCACGTCAAAACGCGCCGTCATGCGTGCGGTCGCACGCACGATCCGGTCGCCATCGTCGCCAGGACCGATGCAAGCGAGCATGGATTCCCGCGTCTGCCACACCTTCGCCACGGACCGGTCGCGGCGGTATTCAAGCATCTGGCTGTCCACGCGATCTGCCGTGCGCCGCAGCGCCAGTTCGCGTAACGCGATTAGATTGCCTTTGCGGAAAAAATTGTTTATCGCACGCTCGGCCTGTTGCTCGAGATAAACCTTGCCTTCTTTAAGTCGTTGCAGTAGTTCATCCGGCGGTAAATCGACCAGCACCACTTCGTCGGCCGCATCAAACACCTTGTCGGGTACCGTCTCCCAGACGCGCACGCCGGTGATGCCACCGACGACATCATTCAAAGTTTCCAGATGCTGCACATTCATCGTGCTGTAGACATCGATTCCGGCCGCCAACAATTCCTCAACGTCCTGCCAGCGCTTGGGGTGACGCGAGCTGGACGCATTGGAATGAGCCAGTTCATCGACCAAGATCAGTGCTGGCTTACGCGCCACAGAAGCATCGAGATCGAATTCGCGCAAAGTTCGATCTCGGTACGGGATCTCGCGTAACGGTAAGCGCTCCAAACCCTGCGCCATTGCTTCTGTCTCGGTTCGGCCGTGGGTCTCGACTACGCCGATCACCACATCGATTCCGTGCTTACGCAAGTGCTGCCCCGCCGACAGCATTGCATAGGTTTTGCCGACACCGGCCGACGCGCCAAAGAAGATTTTCAGTTTGCCACGACGGGCGCGCGCTTCATCCTCATTGATGCGATCTAGAAGCTGGTCAGGGTCGGGACGTTGATCGGTCATTTGGCGTTACATGTTACTTGGCCACTAGCGCGTCAAGGGCCAAATTCAGTCCGAGCACGTTGACTCGCGGCTCGCCGAGCACTCCCCATTGGCGACCTTCCGTGTTGGCGGTGACCAGTGCCTTGACACGCTCGGCGGGGATGCCGCGCGCCACGGCGATACGCAGCAATTGATACTCGGCTGCTGCAGGGCTGATGTGCGGATCGAGCCCGCTACCCGAAGCGGTAACCAGGTCCACCGGAATCGGCAGCGTGTTATTCGCATCGACCGCCTTGAGGGCATTAATGCGACCCTTCACAGCGTCGGTGAGCGCAGGATTGAGCGGACCGAGATTGGACCCGCTCGATGCGGCGGCGTTATAGGGATAAGGGCCCGTTGCCGACAAGCGGCCCCAGAAATACTTGCGGTCGCTGAAGTTCTGCCCGATGAGCGTCGATCCGACCAGCTTGCCGTGCTGGACGCTCAGGCTGCCCGCGGCCTGAGCGGGGAATACCGCCTTGCCGATGCCGGTAACTAGGAGCGGATAGGCAAATCCCGTAATCAGCGAAAGCAGGATAAATAGCGAAATAGCGGGTCTCAAAAGCGTCTTCATCACATTCTCCTCAAGTCAGTCCAGCGACCACGAGCAATAGATCGATGATCTTGATGCCGATGAACGGCACGATGAGGCCGCCCAGCCCATACACCACCAGATTACGCCGCAGCAGTGTGGCCGCACCTAGCGGGCGATATTTGACCCCCTTCAATGCCAGCGGAATCAGCACCACAATGATCAGTGCGTTGAAAATCACTGCTGACAACACTGCGGATGACGGTGTCGCCAACTGCATGACGTTTAGTGTGCCGAGCTGCGGATACGTGGTGACGAAGGCCGCGGGAATGATCGCGAAATATTTAGCGACATCATTGGCAATACTGAATGTGGTCAGTGCGCCGCGCGTCATCAGCATCTGCTTGCCGGTCTCGACGATCTCGATAAGCTTGGTCGGATTAGAGTCGAGATCGACCATGTTGCCGGCTTCCTTCGCCGCTTGCGTGCCGCTGTTCATGGCCACCGCAACGTCAGCCTGGGCCAGCGCCGGCGCGTCGTTGGTACCGTCACCGGTCATCGCCACCAGCTTGCCTTCGCTTTGGTGCTGCCGGATTAGTGCCAGCTTGGCTTCTGGCGTTGCTTCGGCAAGGAAATCATCGACGCCGGCCTCGGCCGCAATCGCCGCAGCGGTGAGGTGGTTGTCGCCGGTGATCATCACCGTCTTGATGCCCATGCGGCGCAGTTCAGCAAAGCGTTCCTTGATGCCGCCCTTGACGATGTCCTTGAGCTCGATGACGCCCAGTACTTTGGCGCCGTCCGCGACGGCGAGCGGCGTGCTGCCACGACGTGCCACCTCATCAACGATACTCAGCAGCGATTCCGGGAAGGTGCCGCCGAAGGCTTCGACATGCTGGCGAATCGCAACTGCCGCGCCCTTGCGGATCTGACGCTCGCCAAGGTTTACGCCGCTCTTGCGTGTATGGGCGCTAAAGTGCACAAAGGTCGCGCCGAGTGCTTTGATGTCGCGTTCGCGCAGCTTGAAACGCTCTTTGGCCAGGATCACGATGCTACGGCCTTCCGGAGTTTCGTCGGCGAGCGAAGCGAGTTGCGCGGCATCGGCGAGTTCCGCTTCGCTCACACCCTGCGCCGGAATAAACGTCGACGCCTGACGATTACCCAACGTGATCGTGCCGGTCTTGTCGAGTAGCAGCACATCGACGTCGCCCGCCGCTTCGACGGCGCGGCCCGAGGTTGCAATCACATTGGCCTGCATCATGCGGCTCATGCCGGCCACACCGATGGCCGAGAGCAGCCCGCCGATGGTCGTAGGAATAAGGCATACGAGCAACGCGATAAGCACCGTGATGGTGATCGGCGTCCCCGCGTTTGCCGTGCTCACGCTGAAAATGGAAAACGGCAGCAGCGTCACGGCGACGCCGAGGAAAACAATGGTGAGCGCGATGAGCAGGATGGTGAGCGCGATTTCATTGGGGGTCTTCTGCCGTTTCGCACTCTCCACCATCGCGATCATGCGATCAATGAAGGCTTCGCCGGGATTGACCGTCACGCGCATCACGATCCAGTCCGACAGTACGCGTGTGCCGCCGGTGACGGCACAGAAATCGCCACCCGATTCGCGGATCACCGGCGCGGATTCGCCGGTGATCGCGCTCTCGTCGACCGAGGCGACGCCTTCGATTACTTCGCCGTCAGCGGGAATGGTGTCGTCCGCCGATACCAATAGCACGTCGCCTCGGCGCAGATTGGTCGCTTGCACGGTGGAGAATTCTGCACCGAATTTCGGCTCCTTCAGCTTCTTCGCCCAGGTCGCTTGTTTCACGCCGCGCAACGAAGCCGCCTGCGCCTTGCTGCGGCCTTCGGCCAGTGCCTCGGCGAAGTTGGCGAACACCACCGTGAACCACAGCCAGAGCGTGATGGCGAGAATGAACCCCGCTGGCGCTTCACCCTGGCC
>JAYUEZ010000508.1:0-3392 GCA_043738965.1 Gammaproteobacteria bacterium | reverse complement strand
GCATGGCCGCTTGCGCGGCGCCAGAGTTATCGATCAACAAGACGGAGGCGTGTTGCATGGGATCTCCTTTGATTTAGGCGCCGAAGCCGTCGTCGAAGATCGACGGCACCGGTGCTTTAATAGCTAAGCTATTCACCAGAATGGCGTGCGTGGTATAGCGGCCCATGACCATTAGCACCGCCACTGCCGGCGCCACGCCAAGGAGCTTAACCACGGCCTCCAAGAGGTGGCTGGTGTCCGCGCCGTCCCGGGTGACCGCCGCGATCACAAATTGCTGCACGCATTTTTCGATTGCAGTTAAGACTGCTTGTGCCTCTGGCGCTAAACATTCAACCGCCGCCACCCAGTCGCGACCATAACCTAAGCGTACCGCCAGGCGTTCGTGCTGATTTTTTTCATAGGCCACGCGCTTCATGGTCGAAACCGTCAGCGCGATCACTTCAACCAATCGCATATCGAGTTCGCCCTTAGCCTCGTCGGTGAAGTCGATAAACGCTTTTAGCGCCGCGGGTTGGTGGGCAGTCGCCGCGAAAAACTCGCCGAGATAGCCGAGGCGCTCGACCTTAGCCCGTAACGCGTCAGCAATTTCGAGAGGTAGTTGGTCGAAGGTGAGCCGCGGAATGCTGTGCGTCATTGCTAATCTTTAGGTTAGATTTTGATGGTCAACAATTACTTTGCTTCCTAACTAAATTAACATACGATCGGGTTTCAATACAGTCCACAGAGCCTCCCGTCTTTACCAACCTCAAATAGTATTTGGAGTACCCATGACCCAGCGTTTCGATGTCTCCGGCAAGGTGGTGATTATTACGGGTGGCGGGCAAGGCATCGGACGCGCCTACGCGCATGCGTTTGCCGACGCGGACGCCATCACGGTAATCGCTGAAGTCAATGCTGCGTTGGGCGAGCAAGTCGCCGCCGAAATTACTGCACGAGGAAAGCAATCGATGGCCGTCGCGACGGATATCGCGGATCCGGCTGCGGTCGATTCCCTAGTCGCCAAGGTCGTCACGCGCCACAGCAAAATTGACGTCCTCATTAATAACGCGTCGATCTTTTCAACTATAAAGATGCGGCCCTTTACGGCGATCCCACTCGATGAATGGGATCGTGTCTTACGCGTCAATATCACCGGTACGTTTCTGATGAGTCGTGCCGTAACCCCGCATATGCAGATGAAAAAATGGGGTCGCATCATCAATATTTCTTCTGCTGCCGTCACCATGGGGCGGCCAAACTACCTGCACTACACCACCTCCAAAGCCGCTGTTATCGGCATGACGCGTAGTCTCGCCAAAGAACTCGGCGCGCATGGCATCACGGTCAACACGGTGTTGCCGGGTGCGACCGATACCGAAGTCGAGCGCGAAACGGTTACCGCGCAACAAAAAGCCGCGATGATCGCGATGCGCTCGATACCGCGGGAAGAAACGCCGGAGGATTTGGTCGGCGCCGTGATGTTTCTGGCCTCCGACGCCAGTGCTTTTATCAGCGGACAGTCGATCACCGTCGACGGCGGATTGACCTTCTTATGACCACGGTAGAGGCGGCCAACGGATCCATGCGCCACTATCACGTGCTGCCGGCGCAACGGAATTTGTACTACGGCGGTCAGTGGCAGATCCCCCACGGTGGTTATTCGCGAACCTACAACCCCGCCAACCAAGACGACCTAGGTCAAGTCGCCGTCGCTAATAGTGCCGACGTCGATGCGGCGGTTGCCGCCGCGCATGCGGCGTTTCAAAGCTGGCGCGACGTGAAACCGATGGAGCGTGCCAGCGCACTACGCGCACTCGCGGCGCGCGTTCGCGCCTGCGCCGAAGAATTCGCGATGATCGATGCGATCAACTGCGGCAACCCGGTCCGCGAAATGACCAAGGACGCGATCATCGCAGCTGCACAAATTGATTACTTCGCGGGCTTGGTACACGAACTCAAGGGCGACACCTTGCCGATGGGGCCAGGCGCGCTCAATTATTCGGTGCGTGAACCCCTCGGCGTGGTCGCGCGTTTAGTTGCCTACAATCATCCCTTGATGTTTCTCGCGGGCAAACTTGCGCCGGCCGTGGCCGCGGGGAACACTGTCATCATGAAACCACCGGCGCAAGCGCCGCTGTCAGCGTATCGGCTCGCCGAATTGGTCGGCGAAACACTGCCGCCGGGCGTGGTCAATTTCTTGTCCGGCGATCGCGAATGTGGTGAGGCCTTGGTGGCGCACCCACAGGTACGCAAGGTGGCGTTGATCGGATCGATTCCCACCGGCATCGCCATCCTTAAAGGCGCGGCGGATAAGATCATGCCCGTGACGCTCGAATTGGGCGGCAAAAATCCGCTCATCATCTACCCGGACGCAGATCTCGCCAAAGCCATTGCTGGCGCCGTCGGCGGCATGAATTTCTGGTGGGCGGGACAATCCTGCGGCTCGACCACGCGTTGTTTCGTGCACCGTTCGGTTTATGACCAAGTGGTAACGGGTATTGTTGATCTGATCCCGAAGCTGCATCGTTGCGGCGATCCCACCGATTCGGCGACGACCATGGGGTGCCTCATCTCGGGCGCCCAATTCAACAAGACCATGAGCTATATCGAATCAGCGCGGACCGAAGGCGCGCGACTGGTCTGCGGCGGCCAGCGCCCCGCCGATCCCGCACTGGCTAAAGGCTGGTTTGTGGAACCCACCGTGTTCGCCGACGTAACGCCCACGATGAAGATTTTTCGCGAAGAGATCTTCGGCCCCGTGTTGGCGATTATTCGGTGGGACGATGAAGCTGAACTTCTGCAAGTCGTCAATTCGCTCGACTACGGCCTGACCGCGTCGATCTGGACGCGCGATCTCGCCCGCGCGCATCGCGCGGCCGCGCGAATTGAAGCCGGCTACGTGTGGGTCAATCAAGTCAGTAGTCATTTCCTCGGCGCCGAATTTGGCGGATTCAAGAAATCCGGGCTCGGTCGCGAAGAAGGTTTGAGCGAATTGCTGGCTTACACGCAGGTCAAAAACGTGCACGTAAACCTGAGTTAATGTACACAAGTTCAAACCATGGGGAGCGGTTGTCAGGTGTGCGCGTAGCGTCATTGTTCCGCGTGCGGCGCAGGGATAGCGCCGCACACGGAACAGCGACGAGCCGGCCAAGGATGGCAGGCTCGGAAGAGCAAAGCGCGCACCTGATAACCGCTTTGGCTTCAATACTCGTTACGCGATCCATTTAGCGCCAACAGCGACGCTTCAAACTTAGTTCTCAACTCGAAGTCAAACTCATGGCCTATGTGATCGGCATTGATATCGGCGGCACGTTTACCGACGCAGTCGCCACCGACGAAAGCGGACACGTGGTCGCCGCCAAGGCCGCTTCCACGCCGCCGAACTTTGCACGCGGCATGCTCGACGCCATCCG
>JAYUEZ010000507.1:0-8968 GCA_043738965.1 Gammaproteobacteria bacterium | reverse complement strand
AATCGAACTTGTTGATGACGAACTACTAAGGCCTCGCGCGAACCCCACTGCGCCGCGGCGTCATCCAGCAATCGACCGACGGTGAGGTATTTAAGCGGTTGAGCACCAGTACCACATACGTAACTCAAGTCAGTAGCACTCATAGTTGACGTCTCTTAGTTCGCGATTGATGGGCCGCAGGCGATGCACGGTTCTATCGCCCGGTATTTTAGAACTCCAAGTTATTGGGCGTGCGAGGAAACGGGATGACATCGCGGATATTGCCCACCCCGGTCACCAACATTAAAAAACGTTCGAAGCCGAGTCCAAACCCGGCGTGCGGCGCGGTTCCAAAGCGACGGGTGTCTAGATACCACCAATAATCTTCAGGACGGAATCCCAACGCAAGCAAGCGCGCGCGAAGCGTCTCGAGGCGCTCTTCGCGTTGGCTCCCGCCGATCAATTCGCCTACTTTAGGCATTAGAAGATCCATCGCGGCGACCGTCCGCCCATCGTCGTTGCCGCGCATGTAGAACGCTTTTATTTCCGATGGCCAGTCGTGGACGAATACCGGCCCCTTGAAGTATTGCTCGGTAAGATAGCGTTCATGCTCAGACTGAAGATCGGCGCCCCAGCGGGGCGCGAATTCAAACGAGACATTCGATTTAAGCAAGATATCAATCGCGTCCGTGTATGGTAAGCGCACAAATTCGGAGTTTTGAATGTTATCCAATCGTTGCTCGAGTTCCGGATCGACGAACTGATTAAACAGCGCCAGATCATCGCGGCAGTCAGTGCGCACAAAGGCGACTAGATAACGCACGAAATCTTCGGCTAGACGCATATCGTCGTCGAGATCCGCAAAGGCAATTTCCGGCTCGATCATCCAAAATTCAGCGGCATGCCGACTGGTATTGGAATTCTCCGATCGAAACGTGGGACCGAAGGTGTAGACCTTGCTTAGCGCAAGACAGTAGGTCTCAACCGCGAGCTGTCCGGATACCGTCAGGTGCGCTTCCTTGCCGAAGAAATCATCGGCATGAGAGAGGGTATCCTGGCGTGCAACGGTACTCGGAGCGAGCGTCGACACCCGAAACATTTCACCCGCGCCCTCGCAGTCCAAGCCCGTAATGATGGGGGTATGAATGTAGTGAAACCCCCGGTCCTGGAAAAACTGATGGACCGCATAGGAAAGTCGCGAACGGATTCGAAACATCGCGCCGAATTTATTGGTGCGTGAACGTAAGTGCGCAATGGTCCGCAGGAACTCGTCACTGTGGCGCTTTTTCTGCAGCGGATAATCTTCTGGGCATTGGCCAACAATTTCTAGGTACGTGGCGCGTACTTCCCAGCGTTGCCCTTTGCCGAGCGACGGCACGAGATCGCCTCGGATTCGAACTGCGCTGCCAGTGGTCGCGTCACGAATCGAATCGAAGCCATGGCATGTGCTATCGAGAACCGCCTGCAAATTGGCGAGGCACGAGCCATCATTTAATTCGAGGAAGGAGAACTCCTTGGCGTCCCGACGAGTTCGAACCCAACCTGCGATTTCGATCTCCGATATGGCTTCTGTCGCGCGAAGTAACTCTGCGATTGGCGTGCGCTTGCGCATGGCGTTTAGTCTGGCTCATACCCGAGATTGGGCGCCAACCAGCGCTCGGTTTCGCGCAGATCCATGCCTTTGCGCCGCGAATAGTCATAAACCTGATCGCGATTAATTTTACCGACGCCAAAATAGCGCGACTGCGGATGCGAGAAATACCAGCCGCATACCGCTGCCGCGGGATACATGGCGTAGCTATCGGTCAGCAGAATCCCGGTTCGATGCTCGACGTCCAGCAGCTTCCAAAGCGCTGGCTTCTCGGTGTGATCAGGACAAGCCGGATAGCCGGGGGCCGGCCTAATGCCTCGATACTGCTCGTCAATCAACGCTTCGCTGTTATAAGCCTCGTCCGGCGCATAGCCCCAATACTCGCGGCGCACATACACATGCATGCGTTCCGCCAGGGCTTCCGCCAGCCGATCCGCTAAGGCCTTCGCCAGTATGGCGTTATAATCGTCGTGATCCTTTTCGTAGCGTTCAACTATCTGCTCGAGACCAAATCCAGTCGACACCGCGAACGCGCCTAGATAGTCGATGGCGCCCGAGCTTTTGGGCGCGATAAAATCCGCCAGCGCAAAATTGGGTTGCCCGGCGGGCTTGCGTTGTTGTTGCCGCAGGCTGTGAATGATCGCGAGCTCGCCACGCCGCTGCTCGTCGTGATAGATCTCAATATCGTCGGCCTCATTGGTATTGGCGGCGAATAGGCCTACCACCGCGCGGGCACACAACACCTTCGTCCGCACAATGTCGTCCAGCATCTGTCGTGCATCCGCGTATAGGCGGCGCGCTTCGGTGCCGATGACCTCATCATCCAGGATCCGCGGGTAACGACCGGCCAATTCCCAAGTCGCGAAAAATGGCGTCCAATCGATGTAGTCGACCAGATCCTCCAGGGGCCAACTCTCGAAAGTCTTCACGCCGAGATGCTGGGGACGCGGCGGTTGATAGTGCATCCAATCTGCATCAAATTTATTGCGCCGCGCTTCGTCGATACTGACCCATTCGATGCCGGTTTGGCGTTGTTTGTGGCGCTCGCGTACCGTTGCGTATTCGTCTTTGGTCTTGCCCACGAATCCGCGCTTAAGATCGCGGCTCACCAGACTTGTGGCGACGCCGACTGCGCGTGAGGCATCCTTAACGTGCACCACGGGGCCAGAATACGCAGGATCGATTTTTACCGCCGTGTGCGTGCGCGAGGTCGTCGCGCCGCCGATTAACAACGGAATATCCAGGCGCCGCCGCTCCATCTCGGCGGCGACGTACGTCATTTCCTCGAGCGATGGGGTAATGAGTCCAGACAGGCCAATCAGGTTGGCGCCTTCCCGGATCGCGGTATCGATAATGTCATTGCAGGCGACCATTACGCCGAGATCGATGACTTCAAAGTTATTGCACTGAAGCACCACGGTCACGATGTTTTTGCCGATATCGTGGACATCGCCTTTAACGGTGGCGATCACCATTTTACCGGCGGTGCGGTTTTCGCCATTCGCCTTGGCGGCTTCGATATACGGAATCAAATGCGCGACCGCCTTTTTCATGACCCGCGCGCTTTTTACTACTTGCGGCAGAAACATTTTGCCGTCGCCGAACAGATCACCCACCACATTCATGCCGGCCATTAGCGGCCCTTCGATCACATCCAATGGATGTCCGGCAGCGAGCCGTGCTTCTTCGGTATCGGCGACGACATGATCCGCGATACCTTTCACGAGCGCGTGCGTGAGTCGATCACCGACCGATCCGGTGCGCCATTCTTCAATGCCGTCCTTGGTCTTAACCTCGGCCTTAACTTCGGAGGAGAAACTGATCAGGCGATCGGTGGCATCGGGCCGCCGATTCAATAGCACATCTTCAACGCGCTCCAATAATTCTGGCGCGATTCGATCATAGATACTGAGCTGGCCCGCATTGACGATGGCCATGTCCAGCCCAGCCTTGATCGCGTGATACAGGAACGCCGAGTGCATGGCCTCACGGACGGCATTATTGCCGCGAAACGCAAAGGACACATTGCTTAAGCCGCCACTGACCAGTGCATGCGGCAGCCGTTGTTTAATTAAACGCGTCGCTTCAAAAAACGCGAGGGCGTAATCGTTGTGTTCTTCGATGCCGGTCGCAACGGTCAAAATGTTGGGATCAAAAATAATGTCTTCAGGCAATATCCCGACTTCGTCGACCAGCATTCGATAACTGCGCTCGCAGATCTCGAGCTTGCGCACGGCCGTATCGGCCTGACCCCGTTCGTCAAACGCCATGACGATCATCGCCGCACCGTAGCGATGCACCAAGGTTGCCTGCTCTTTAAATCGGACCGGGCCTTCTTTGAGACTAATGGAGTTAACGACGCCTTTGCCTTGCAAGCATTGCAGGCCCGCCTCCAAAACGCTCCACTTTGACGAATCGAGCATGATCGGCACGCGGCTGATGTCGGGATCGGAAGCGATTCGATTCAGAAATTCGACCATCAGCGCTTCCGAATCCAGCAAACCCTCATCCATGTTGATATCGATGATCTGCGCGCCGTTGTCGACCTGCTGTTTGGCGACATCGAGCGCCGCCTCAAGCTTGCCATCCTTGATTAAATTCGAAAATTTCGGCGAGCCTGTAACATTCGTGCGTTCGCCGATATTGATAAATCCGGTGGTTGGCGTCACGTTCAGCGGTTCGAGTCCGCTCAAACGACATACCGGCGGCAGCGTGGGCACGCGGCGTGGCGGGCAATCGCGAACCGCGCTTGCGATCGCACGAATATGCTCGGGCGTTGTCCCACAACACCCGCCGACCATGTTTAAGAACCCGGCAGCCGCGAATTCGCGCAAAACCTCCGCCATATAGGCTGGTGTTTCGTCGTATTCCCCAAATTCATTGGGTAGACCGGCATTCGGGTGCAAGCTGATAAATGTGTCGGCAACGCGCGCGAGTTCCTCCACATACGGCCTAAGATCCTTGGCACCCAACGCACAGTTCAAACCGACGAATAGCGGCTTCACATGACGAATGGAATTCCAAAACGCCGCGGTCGTTTGTCCGGTGAGCGTACGACCACTGCGATCGGTAATGGTGCCGGAAATCATCACCGGCAAACGCACCCCAAGGGTCGCGAAATGCTCTTCGATAGCGAACAGCGCGGCTTTAGCGTTCAGTGTGTCGAAAATAGTTTCGACCAAAATTAAATCAACGCCGCCTTCCATGAGACCACTGAGCGCTTCGCGATATGCGTCGCGAAGCTGGGCGAAGGTGACATTGCGGAAGCTCGGATCGTGGACGTCCGGCGAAACCGAAGCGGTGCGGTTCGTCGGCCCGAGCACGCCAGCGACGAAGCGTGGCAGGCCATCGCGAGCGGCGGCATCCACACAGCCGCGCGCTAGCCTGGCGGCGCTCAAGTTTAATTCGTACGCGAGACCCGAGAGGCCGTAGTCGCCCTGTGCGATGCTGGTCGAATTGAACGTATTGGTTTCGATTACTTGCGAGCCAGCCGCCAAAAACGCCGTATGGATCTGCTCAATCAGCGCTGGCTGCGTGATCGTCAGCAGATCGTTGTTGCCTTTCAGATCCGATGCGTGATGGGCAAATCGCGCGCCGCGGAAGGCCGTCTCATCCAAACGGTAGCGTTGGATCATGGTGCCCATCGCACCATCCAAAATGAGAATTTTTTCGGCCAGCAGGGTGCGTAGCAGTGCTTCAGTGGAATTAGCGGTCATGAAATTCAGTCCGAGCGAGAATTGATTAAGTGGTCGCGACGCGCGCGTCGCCAGCCCTGTGGATACCGCTGCCGGAGATACCACACCGCAATAACGGCGACGACCGCCATTTGCAACAGCCAAAAGCCGAAATCCGGTGACAACGCACCCTTACGTGTCAAGGTGCCGATCACGCCGATTAGGTTGCTATAAGTAAAATACGCTGCGACCGCAATCAGCAGTCCAAAGTGCCAATTGGCACCGTTGCTGGTCGCGGCGATTAACGTCGCTAACAGCGGGAGCAGGCAGGCTCCAATTGGCAACGCGATCCGCCGCTGCAGTTCAGCGGTAAACCCGGCGGCTTCGAAGCGCAGCAAGTCACGGGTCGACATATACAGCACTTCATTCGACAGATCGGCCGGTGCACGTGTTTCGATGCGCAGTGCGTACTTGCCAAACTGCGTGATCACGTAGTCGAGCGCGCCGGGTCGCCCGGCATAGCTGGTGCCGTCTAGGAATATCGCGAAACGGTCGCCGTTTTTCGGATCAGTTTCGACATAGGCGGTGTCGGAACGCAGAATGCCAACATCGCCACCCTCGCGCACGTGCACGAAAGCGTTTTGCATTAGTTTCTCGTCGGCGGAGATTTTTTCGGCGTAGAAAATTCGCTTGCCACCGCTAATTTCCTTAAAGCGCCCAGCGCGAACGCCGGCAATCGTTGCTTCATTCGCGGTCTGGTCTTTAATTTCGCGGATCGCCTGCTCGACCCGCGGCTCGGCATACAGCGTCATCGCGGCGACCACGGTCGCGGATATCAAACCCACTTTGGCGGCGGTCGCTAACAGCAGCGAATGTCCAGCGCCCGCCGCACGTAACGCAACGAGTTCCGAATCCCGTTGCATGCGAATAATCGCGGCATAGATTCCTAGATATAAGCTCATCGGAATCAAATCGCGTAACGACTCCGCCATCCGCAATCCTAACAGTTCGAAGATATGCGCCGGGGCAATTTTGCCTTCCGCGGCTTGGCCTAGATAGGACGCAAAACGCGTACTGAAATAAATAATAAAAAGGCCACCCAGGATGGCTGCAAACGCACGCAGGAATTCACTCGCGATGTAGCGTTGCAAAATCGCACTGCGGAAACCGAATCGCACGCATTCAATCCTGGTTAGTTCACTTCAGCATGAAGAATCGAAGGCATTCTAACAGTCAACCCAGGGCTCCTCACGGGTTTTGACAGATCTCGGACCCGTCAGTAGAGTTCACCACCCATCAGCGACACAGCGCGGTTAACGTCATGGGTCATCGACTGTCGAAAATCTATACTCGTACGGGCGATGCCGGGACCACGGGTCTTGGCGATGGCTCGCGCGCCGCCAAGACGGATATCAGGATCCAAACGCTCGGCGATATCGACGAGCTCAACTCGGCGCTCGGGATCTTGCTCGCCGCCCAAGCAGTCCCCGGGCTCAACCATCTGTTGCTCGAAATTCAGCACGATTTATTTGATCTCGGCGGAGAAGTCGCGATTCCAGGGTCGAGTTTGCTCCCGACCGGCGCGGTCAATAGGCTCGAAGCGGCGATTGATAGCCATAACGCCACGCTCCCACCGTTAAAAGAATTTATTCTGCCGAGCGGTAGTCTTGCCACCGCCCAGTGCCATTTTGCGCGCGCGGTCTGTCGGCGCGCCGAGCGCAGTTTGGTCGGGCTGACCGGGCAGGCCGACATCGGTGGTACTGCACTCCAATATCTGAACCGCCTGTCCGATCTCTTATTCGTGTTAGCTCGCGTCATCGCGCGCGCCGACGGCGGTCAAGAGGTCATGTGGAATCGCGCACGATTCCAATCTTAGATGGAATCTTGGTCCAGGTTTTTATTACCGCGTTTTATCAGCAGCCATACCGGCAACTAGCGCTCTTCGAGCTGGAGCAAGATGCCTTCGCGGCGCATGTCTAAGCGGTTCAAGAAGGACTGGCCCAATAATGAAGTGGAGGGAAAATCTCCATCCACCACCACGCCTTCGACATGTCGTAGCTCAAGCGTTTGGATTTTTACCGCGTCGAAGATTACGTAGTAGGCGTTTACCACGCCAGACGCCGTCTCGATCTGACCCCGCTTGCCGTCGGTGCGGTAGAGCACGCCTAAACGCTTTGCAATATGCTTGTTAATCGCGATGCTCGTCGCGCCAGTATCGACGACAAATGAGACGGGATTGCCGTTAATGGCACCGTCGACGAAATAATGTCCGTTAGTGCCAGGCGCGAGTCGGATAACCTTCGGCGCCTGACCGCGTTTAAAGATCCCGCCGATGTTGCCATCGAGTTTAAGTTCCATTCGGCGACCGTCGATTTCGAGCACGGCGATCTCCGCATCGGCCGCAATGAGTTTGACCCCCTCGGGGCTAACCTGACCGACTTGGAGCTTACGTTGTTTACCGTCGATGCTGATCACAGCCTTGTCTTTGAACAACGCGGTAGCAGAAATTTTGCCGATATCGCCCATCGCGTGCGCGGCGAACACCAGCAGCCCCGCTAATAGGTAGACGTGGCGCCTGGCGCCTAAAATTTTGTCCATGATCAACTCGCTCTGATCCGTTCAATTTTGACCAGTACATCATAGGGCGAACCCCCATGGGAAAGCGCAGGCATCGTCCATCGCGGGACTATTCGGTGATGAGTCGGATTCGAAAATTTCCGCGAACCAGCGATACATTAACGGCAGGCGGCCTGCTAGACTCCCGCGCCCTGGCGGAGAAGCCTGGGTTCGCGCCGGACACCGGCCGCGCATCAAGCGGATTCGGATGCCAGAGATGCTGAATTCACGTGGCTTTATTTGAAGTTGGCAGAGGGAAATTTCGTTCTATGAATATCGCGTGTCTCGATTTTGAAGGAGTCTTAGTCCCCGAAATATGGGTTGGGTTAGCCGCGCGAACCGGGATTGCCGAACTACGGGCAACGACGCGAGAAATTCCCGACTACCATCAGCTCATGGCCCAACGATTAAACGTCATGGCCAAACACAATCTTGGACTCCGCGATATTCAAGCCGCCGCGGATGAGCTCGAACCCTTACCCGGCGCGCTAGAGTTTTTGACTTGGTTGCGAACCGAATACCTTGTCGCCATCGTCTCCGATACCTTTTATGAACTGGCGGCGCCCCTGGTGCGCAAATTGAACTTTCCGCTGCTGTTATGCCATCGGTTACGGGTTGATCCGAGCGGGCGGATTACCGGCTATGCCCTGCGTCAGCCCGATCCGAAACGCCAGGCGGTGCGCGGCTTCAAAGCAATGAATTTCAAGGTGGTGGCCACGGGTGATTCGTACAACGATGTGCCGATGCTCGAAGAGGCTGACCGTGGTTGGTTCTTTGGTCCCCCGGACAATGTGTGCCGGGATCATCCAGCGATTCCGGCCGTCCATGGGTATGCCGAATTACGCGCCGTGTTGGTGACCGCTAAAGCCGACTTCAATTAGACCGCGCGCGCGGAATTCTCTGGAGGCGCCAAGCCTCGACCGCCCAGGCGAGGATTTCCACTGACGGTGCGGCGCGGAGAGTCGGCGGCAGTGGGTGCTGCAGAAAGCTTAAAGCGCGCGCCAAGGTGTGGGCGGGCACTGCCCTATCGATCGGATCGGCGGCAAGCCGCTTACTCAGTTTTAACCCGCTTGAATCGAGCACCAGGGGGAGATGCGCATAGCGGGGC
>JAYUEZ010000506.1:0-8968 GCA_043738965.1 Gammaproteobacteria bacterium | reverse complement strand
GTGCCGACCGGCAGTATAAGCGCTGCGATGATCGTTTGACACCCTCGAAAAGCTCAGAGCGAAAACTATCAGATGCTATACTTCTAACCGGTCAATTGCGGGAAACGCAAACAACCTGTGGGAGTAAGCAGCACATGTTCCGCGAGCTAATTCGACGCATTTTTATTGTAACTTTGAGTTTGGTCCCGACGCTAAGTTATTCGGTCACGGTCGTGGAATGTCGGGACAAAGCAGGCAACGTCTCCTATCGCGATCATTGCCCGCCAGATAGCGCCAAAACCGCGACCAAGCGGCTCAGCCCCGGTCCGGTTAATCACAATCCCACCGCGGACGACATCGCGAAGGAACATCCAGTCACGCTATTTAGCGTCAAGCATTGCGACGCCTGCGATCTCGTTCGTCAGTTATTAAGCGGGCGCGGCGTCCCCTTTAACGAGAAAAACGTCGACGACGATGCAACCACACAGGCCCAGTTAAAAGCGGTCGCCGGTGCGCTAACCGTGCCAACCGTCACCATCGGTTCGCAGGTCTATACCGGATATAGTCGCTCGGCGCTGGAAGGCGGCTTGGCCCAAGCCGGATATCCAGTGCCGGCGTCAACGACAGAACCACCCGTGGCAACGAGCAAATAGCCGACGCGACATGGTTGAATTATCGCCATGAGTGCGGATACCCCGGCCGCGGCTGAAGCGGCCTTCTACGCGGCCTTCGAGCAGAGCGATCTAGAACGCATGATGGAAGTGTGGGCCCCGCATGCGGACATTACCTGCGTCCATCCACTAGCTGGGCCATTGGTAGGGCCGAGTGCAATTCGCGCCAGCTGGGTTGAGATTTTTTTAAATGAGGTCCCGCGTAGGTTCGAGCTGGAGCCCATCTGGGTCTCCACGACCGAAGCGACCGCAATCCACACGCTTTACGAGACGATTACGCTGCCGCTAAGCCGCCAGCGATTTCCAGCGCTCGTTGCGACCAATGTCTATCACCGGCTCGCCGGTCAATGGCGCATGGTGTTGCATCACGCAAGTGTTGTTGGCCCATCGGAGTTGCCACCGGTAGTGGTTAGCCAGACGCCGTCCACCCGCCACTAAGGAAACGCTGGAAAAGTCCCACCTGAACTTTTTCAGCGATCGACACCTTCCTGTCCGGCGGGAAGCTCTGCACTTTTGCAGAGCTTCCCTAAGCGAGCGGGCCCGCGTCACTCAAGCTAACTCGCGCGCAACGCCACTTTGTAGTTCGCTTCGGTACGCGCCCGAATCTCGGCTTCGGAAACACCCGGCGCGAGTGCCACTAAGGTTAAGCCGTCAGGCAAGAACTCAAACTCACCGAGATCGGTGATGATCTTGTTAACAACGTTCGCGCCAGTCAGCGGCAGCGAACATTTTTTGACCAGTTTCGCGTCGTTGTTCGCATTGTGCTCCATGAGCACAATGACGCGCTTGACGCCGGCGACGAGATCCATGGCCCCGCCCATGCCTTTGACCATTTTGCCGGGGATCATCCAGTTGGCGATGTCGCCCTTCTCAGAAACCTGCATGGCGCCTAAAATCGCGAGGTCGATATGCCCCCCCCGAATCATCGCAAATGAGGTGGCGCTATCGAAATAGCTCGTCAGTGGCAACTCAGTCACCGTTTGCTTGCCGGCATTGATAATGTCGGGGTCGACTTCCGAGTCGAGCGGAAACGGCCCGAGGCCCAGCATCCCGTTCTCGCTTTGCAGTACCACCTGCATCCCCGGTGGAATGCAGTTCGCGACCAACGTTGGGATCCCAATCCCGAGGTTGACGTAAAAGCCGTCGCTCAACTCACGCGCGGCGCGCGCCGCCATTTGTTCACGCGTCCAAGGCATTACCGTGTCTCCTAATCGTTTATTTTGCGCGAGTGGTGCGTTGTTCTATGCGCTTTTCGAAGTGGTGGCCTTGGATTAGGCGTTGCACGAACACCCCTGGGGTATGAATGGCATCACCGTCAAGCTGGCCCAGCGGGACCACTTCCTCTACTTCGGCGACAGTTACCTTACCGCACATTGCCGCGAGCGGATTGAAATTACGCGCCGCTTTACGATAAATCAGATTACCTTCTTCGTCGGCTTTCCACGCTTTGACGATGGCCAAATCGCACACGATGCCGCGCTCCAACACATATTGCTGACCATCAAACTCACGGATCTCTTTGCCATCGGCGATCTGCGTACCGACCCCCGTGCGCGTATAAAAGCCAGCGATGCCGGCACCACCCGCGCGCATGCGCTCAGCGAGTGTCCCCTGTGGATTGAACTCTACTTCCAATTTCCCGGCTAAATACAATTCCGCGAATAACTTGTTCTCGCCGACATAGGACGCGACCATTTTTCTGATTTGGCCTTTTTCCATGAGCTTGCCAAGGCCGAAACCATCGACACCGGCGTTGTTGCTGACGACGGTTAAGCCCGTCACACCCGAAGCCGCGATCGCTTCGATGCAGTGCTCGGGTATTCCACATAAGCCAAAGCCACCCGCGGCAATGGTCATGTTGTCGCGTAGGACGTCGGCTAACGCGTCGGCAGCGGTGGTTCTTAGCTTACGCATGTAAAGGCCTTGATTGGAATTAGCTAGAGGGGAAAGTGTCGGGAACTCACGGGCGGGCGTCAAGCGCACACACCGCTTTGGACTAAATTAAGCGCTCGCAACTAGGCTCATGGCAAAGCCGATAGTTAGGTACGCACCCAACTACCGTCTCACAGGGTCGGTCCGCGAGCGCTTGATTTAGGTCAATTGGCCCTCAAATCTACAGATGATCAAGTTCGGAACCAGCCGGACAATGCAGACGCGTTGCCCGGCGCGGTGTATGGTTGGCGTTACTATCGCGCGGAGCGCAAAAACCTAAGGGTTGGCCCATCTAACATTCGAGCGGACCACCAACAGTTAAGCACGCGACGATAGGCAGCCTGTTCGGTACCGGAGAACGCACAATGAAAAATGCAGATTTCATCAAGGCCCATGATCGGGTCAAGGACTTCGACTGGAGCCCTTCTTACACGCCGCCGTCTGCGCGTTATCCAACGCAGTATAAAATTCCCGTCAAGACCCGCGATCCATTTCGCCACTTAGTGCGCGACTATTGCAGCATGGAACGCGAGAAGGACGATCGGCAGTACGGCGCGATGAGCGACGTCATGGCGCGCGCGAAAATGCCAGCCAAGGCGTCCGAACGCTGGACCGAAGTGTTGAAAATTGTGTTGCCGGTAACGACCTACGCCGAATACGCAGCGATGAAATGCACCGGACAACTGGTCGACGCCGTCGATAACGCGGAACTCCGTCAAGGCTACTTAGCGCAAATGATCGACGAAGTCCGTCACGTCAACCAAGAAGCGCACTTGGCGCGCTATCTCGCTAAACACGCGCCGGATCCGGAAGGATTTACGCAAGGCTTCAAATTACGCGGCACCAATTTCATCACGCGCGCGGGGCGTGCCGCGTTCGATGCGTTTTTTGCTGGCGACCCAATCGAAGGCGCACTCAATCTGCAAGTCGTGGCCGAAACCGCCTACACCAACCCGATCTTTGTCACGTTGACGGAAGTCGCCGCCGCGAATGGCGATCAAGCGACCCCCACCACGTTTTTAAGTGTGCAATCCGATGAAGCGCGCCACATGGCCAATGGCTATGCGACGTTGGCGGCGATCGCCTCGGTACCCGACAATCTCCCGCGACTGCAGCGCGATTTTGATACCGCGTTTTGGCGGCAACATACTTTTCTCGATACCTTCGTCAGCGGGGTCTACGACTATTTTCAAGAAGAACGCGGCGGATCGTATCTCGAGGCGTGGACCGAATGGGTCGGCAATGATTGGGGCGGGTCGTATATCCAACGCCTAGAACCGTTCGGCGTTAACCTCCCACGCGGGTGGACCGAGGCGACGGATCGAATCCAGTGGCTTGGGCATACTGCCATGATGCTATTCGCGGCAAGTTGGCCAATGCAGTTCATTCGGTTTGATCCGCTCACCGCTCGCGACTTCGAGTGGTTCGAGAAAAAATATCCAGGTTGGTATGGCCACTACGGAAAATTTTGGGAAGCCTTTGCGACGATGACCGATCCCGCGGACGGCAAATTGGCGTTATCGATGTTCGACGGTATGCCGCCCCTATGCCGCGTGTGCCATCTACCCTGCGTGTTTCCACGGCCCGACATCTCGACCATGCGCGTTAAGGACCATGGCGGTCGCAAGCATGCGTTTTGTTCCGAAGGCTGCGAGTACGCCTTTGGTCTTGAGCCCCATCGCTATGCCATGAACCATACTTGGCTCGAGCATTATGACGGCTACGATCTCGCGACTTATATCGAGGAATGTGGATTGCTTCGTGCCGACGGCAAGACGCTTATCGCGCAACCAAGCTTACGCCGCGACAAGATGTGGACGCTCGCCGACATTCGCGCGCAGCACTATGAGATCCGTGACCCACTACGCAACTTACCGTCGCAAGGCCCGGTGGGACTAATTCAATGACCGCCACTGCACCGCAGGCGACGAAGCCGGCCCGGGATTTTACATTCATCACGCCAAGTCTACGTCGTCTCACTGAGTACGAAGCCTTAACGGTACACCAACAACCGGACGCCTTGAATTTTGATCGGCCGCGCGGCAACTTGAATGTGACCGAGTGGTGTCTGTTGCGACCAGACGGATCGCCGCTATGGCGAACCGATTCTACCCGCCTCCGCCATCCCGATTGGTTTGCGTTTCGCGACCCAGCGCAACAGTGGCAACGCACCTATGTGCGGCATCAAGAACAACAAGAAACGTCGATCGCGCGCGCCACCGAAGACGCCGCCCTCGACGGCAATTTGGCTGAACTCGATCCGCGATGGATCGATCAACTGTTGTGCACGCATTACCGGGCATGGTCGTTTTTTGACTACGCAATTTTTCGTGCCCTGGCGCCCGCGCAGCGCGAAGCGTTGTCGGATACCTTGGGCAATGTGCTGTGTTTCCAATGTTTCGATCATTTGCGGCACGCGCAAGGCGTTATTCTCTACTTAGTGGAACTCGAAAATTGCGCTGCCGAGGTCAACGATGGCGCCGGCAAAGCCGCCTGGATGACTTCTGCGATCTATCAGCCCGCGCGGCGCCTAGCCGAGCGAATCATGGCCACCGATGATTGGGGCGAATTGCTGATCGGGCTCAATCTCTTGGTTGGACCGCTGTTGCAACAGATGGCAACGAGTGATCTCGTGCGACGGAATGCGCTGCAGAACAATGACGCTGTCGCGTCTTGTATGGTGATGACCGCAGAGCGCGACCGACGCCGTAATCTCGCGGCCACTCAGGCCTTCGTCCGCATGGTCACCGATTCGACCTGCAGTGATTCGGCACACAATCAGAGCACGATTCAAGCGTGGCTCGACGAATGGACCCCACGCGTGGAAGCGGCCGCACGCGCGCTGTCACCCGTATTCGAAGCACCACCGGTACGCGCGATTGAATTCTCGGATGCTTATCGCGCGGCTGCGGCCGCCACGGCAAAAATCGTCACCGAGCTCGGCTTCCACGCGAGCACCGATAATGCCTCATGATCATTCACGATTCCAACCGGCTTAGTGTGTCGTTGATTTTGATGCAAGGCTCGGCCGAAGCCCAGGCCACGCTCGATCTGCTTGAACGCGAAGATCCAGAACTGGTGATCGACGATCACGAAACGTTTTGGAAAATCACATCGACCAAAGGCCATATCGAAGTGGATATGGAACGGGTTTCAGCAGAACTCGGCGTGGAGATTTCATTGCCACAGTGGCTGGTCATCCTGTCGAGTTACGTCGGGCGCGTGCACACCGAGCCGGGCAAATTCACGCTCACCAGTGACGTCACCGAGATCCATCGTACCTAACTGGCGCGAGCGCGTGGTCCGCATACTCTCGGAGATCCTAATGGACCTGGCCACCGCCAGCCCGCGACGCTCGCGCCGCAACCCGATCTCGGGTATGTTCGTCCCATGCCACCACCCGACTTAATGGATGTTTTAGCGCGCGTTTTTCGACTCCCGCGCGGGCGTACCTTCGATCTATTGCTGCTACTCGCGGGCGCGGTGTGGACGGCGTGGTCGGGGTTGTACACGGTGCCGAGCGACTCGGTTGGCGTGATCCAGCGCTTCGGCCAGTACTTACGGCAAGTCGAACCTGGGTTACACATCAAGATCCCCTTTGGCGTCGATATCGCGACCATCCTCCCGGTCAAGCGCCAGCTAAAACAGGAGTTCGGTTTCGCCACGTTGGGCGCCACCAACCCCTATCAGAATTCACGCGAGGCGGAAGCCGAAACCCAGATGGTCACCGGCGACTTAAATGCCGCGCTGGTCGAATGGGTGGTTCAATATCGAGTGGCCGATCCACTTAAATTTCTGTTTCAAATTCGCGATCCGCAAGCCACGCTCAGGGACGTTTCGGAATCCGTAATGCGCGAAGCGGTGGGCGATCGCACCGTCGACGAAGTTATCACCATCGGTCGCCAAGAAATCGAAGTGGAAGCGCTGGCGCGCATGCAGGCGCTGTCGGCCAAATACGAGCTCGGAATCAGCATTGATCAGGTGCAGCTGAAGAACGTCAATCCACCACAGCCAGTACAGGCGTCATTCAACGAAGTTAATCAAGCGCAACAAGAAAAAGAAAAGCTCATCAATCAAGCACGACGCGAATATAACAAGGTCATTCCTCTCGCCGAAGGTGAAAAGGATCAGCGCGTGCGCGAAGCCGAAGGCTACAAATTAAAACGCGTCAACGAAGCCGAGGGTGATGTCGCACGCTTCGGCGCGGTGCTAGCTGAATATCTCAAAGCGCCGGAAGTGACCAAGCGCCGCATCTATCTAGAGACCTTGCAAGAAGTCTTGCCGAACCTCCGTTCGAAGATCATTCTTGACGAAAAAGGTCGGCAGATTCTGCCGCTCATGCAGCTTGACCGCCAAGTTCCGGCGGTGGCGCCATGAATTCGGTAAAAACCATCGTGGTACTCGTTATTCTGGCGTTGGTCGCGATGATGATGTTTGGTTCGGTCTATACCGTGAATGAAATCGAACAAGTCATCATTACTCAGTTCGGCAAACCGGTACGCGAACCGGTGACCACGGCGGGTCTCAAGTTCAAGCTACCTTTCGTGCAGGAAGTTAATGCCATCGACAAACGGATCTTGGAATGGGATGGCAGCCCGAGCGACATGCCGACCAAGGACAAACTGTACATTTCGGTTGATCTATTCGCGCGGTGGCGGATCGTCCAGCCGCTGCAATACTTCCTGCGCTTGCGTGACGAGCGCAGCGCGCAATCGCGGCTCGACGACATTCTGGGCAGTGAGACGCGAAACGCGGTGGCGAAGCACGAACTCATCGAGATCATTCGCACCAGCAAAGATCGCATCCCGACTCAGGATACGACGCTCAGCGACTCGAACAATGTGCTCGGTACCTTGGTTCCGATCCACATGGGCCGCGAACAAGTTGAAAAGCAAATTTTCGCCGCGGCGGCGGCGAAGGTCGCCGTGTTTGGCATCGAGCTGCTCGACATCCGATTCAAGCGCATTAACTACAACGAATCGGTGCGACCAAAGATCTACGATCGCATGATCAGTGAACGCCAGCAGATTGCCGAACAATTCCGGTCCGAAGGCAACGGCGAAGCCGCACGCATTAACGGTAATCGCGAGCGTGAGTTGCAAAAAATCAATTCGGAGGCCTATCGACGCGTCGAAGAAATCCGCGGCGAAGCCGATGCCAAAGCCACTGGGATATACGCCCAGGCCTATAACCAGAGCCCGGAGGCCGTGAAATTCTACGAATTCACGCGCACCATGGGTGCCTACCACTCGATTATCACTGCGGACACCACACTCGTTTTGTCTACCGACAGTGAATTATTCAAATTCCTGAAGGGCATCAACCCGTAAAAAATCGCGGCGGACTGGACTGAAAGCCCGCGCTTGGACGTAACCGCAAGGCCCGCTACGCTGTCAGTTCCCATCTACGGGGTGTTGCCTAAGGAGATCGCTGGTGGTGCAGAATACTGATCGATCGCCGATCGAAATGCTGGCTGAGCCGACTTTCGCCACTGACGAACCGCGACGACGACACCTGCCGAGCCGCACCCAATGTTTTCTCAGCGTATTCGCGATCGCGGCGGTCGCGGGGCTGCTGTTTACGTTCCTCCGCACGCCAATTTATCGCAGCAGTGCGACGCTAGTAGTCGAACCACCCGCGGGTGCCGCATCCGGTATTTCACCCGCCTCAATGATGCCCACCGCGGGCGCCACTCAATATCTTGCGACGGAACGGCAACGACTCCTAGGCGAATCGGTGCTGACTCCCGTCGCAACCGAATTCGCGACGACGCTCGGCGGCAACCCGCCACTGGCGACGCTGCAAGGCATGGTGGACGTTACCTACGTGGCGGAAACCAATCTTATCGAGATGGGAATCGAAGGTCCGACGCCGGATGTGCTCCCGCGGATTCTCGAGCACTGGCTCGAGGGATACACCACGGCGCGAACCACGGCGACGTCATCGGCGCACGAGGATACCAGTGCCGATCTCAAAGGCCAGCTCGCGGCGTTGGAAACGCGGATTGCAGAACAACGCGCAAGAGTCGATGCGTTCCGCGTCGAACACGATATTGTGTCGCCCGAGCGGGCGGAAAATCGTGACCTAGCAAAACTCACGGGCCTGAATGAATCGATCAACCGCGCGGAAGAGGATGAAATGAAAGCGCGGGCGCGCTTCGATGCGGTGCGCCAAGCCATCACCGCCGGCGAGCCCGTCACCCAGGGCCGCGATCGGGCGGCGATCGAGCAGCTTGAGGAGAAGATTCGCGTGCTCCGCGACCAGGTGCAGGCCTACGCTGGACAGTTCACCGAAAAATTCGCGCAAATCGCGCCGGAGATCACCGCGGCCCGTAAGAATCTAACCATGGCCGAGGCCGATCTCGCGACCAAACGCGCCGAAGCCAC
>JAYUEZ010000505.1:0-8969 GCA_043738965.1 Gammaproteobacteria bacterium | reverse complement strand
CATCAAAACCATCGGTGACGAAATCATGTGTACGTTTCCGAGCGCTGAGAAAGCGGCGAGCGCGGCCTGCGATATGCAGGAGACTTTACACGAAGAGATCTCGGGACAGACTCCCGGCGCGACCGCGCTCGCGATTGGAGTCGGCATGCACTTCGGTCAGGCAATACTCGAAGCAGGCGATGTATTCGGCGACGCCGTCAACGTCGCGGCGCGGATGGCGGCGATGGCTAAAGCGGGGCAAATCATCGCGTCCCAAAGTACGATCGATGAACTCTCGAAAATACTCCAAGCCAATACGCGACTGATCGATCGGGCGCCGGTGAAGGGCAAAAAAGAATCCATGGATATCTGCGAAATCCTATGGCAGCAGGACGACGTTACACGAATGTCGACCGCGGTGGCCACCACCATGCCGGACAACGTGGCACGGATGCGTCTCGATTATCACAAGCTAAGCATCGCGTTGAACGCTGAGCGTACTCAAGTCGTTATTGGCCGCAGCAAAACCGCCGATATCCCGGTTGATGAAGTGCTGGCCTCGCGTCTCCATGTGCGCATCGAACAACGCCGAGGAAAATTTTTTATCATCGATCAAAGCACCAACGGCACCTACGTCAAGATCGACAACACCGAAGCATTTCTACGGCGCGAAGAAATGCCGTTGAGCGGGACTGGCGTTATCAGCTTAGGGCGCCCATTCATCGAGAACCCAACGGAAATTGTCCATTTCAGCTTCGACTCTTGAACGCCTCGCCCCACCTCTCGACGCAACCAATCCGCGGTCACCAAATCGCCGTGCACGGCCGCCAGCGGCAGCGCGCTTCGCGATGAGCAGTTCGACCCTGCGCTGGGTATCTGCAGCGCGTACCCATGTCGGACGCGTACGTCGCATCAACGAGGACGCGGTGTGTGCACGCCCCGACATTGGCTTGTGGACGGTGGCTGACGGGCTCGGCGGCCATGCGCGCGGCGATCTCGCGAGCCAAGCGGTAACGACCGCGATCGCGGCACTGAAACCTCAGCCCGAACTGAGCCTGATGGTCGAATTTATCGAATACAGTCTTATCGGGGTTAATGCGCAGCTTTTACGTCTGGCGGCGGACCAGGGGCAAACGGTGGGGACTACCGTCGTTGCCCTCGCGATGATCGGTCGACATGCCGCGGTTCTGTGGGCCGGCGACAGTCGCCTCTATCGCCTACGTGATGGTCAGCTGACCCAATTGACCACTGATCATTCGCAGAGCGAACAATTCATTGAGCAAGGCCTGCTCGCGCGCGACTTCGTCGGTCAGCATCCCCTCGGAAACCTGTTGACGCGGGCGGTCGGCGCTGGACGCGAATTCTTCTTGGATGTGGACTTGTGCGAACTCCACGCAGCCGATCGATATCTGTTGTGCAGCGACGGTCTCGATAAACATGTCGCGGCCGATGAAATCGCCGCCCAACTGGTAATCGCTGACGTCGACGGGTGCGCCGACGCGCTTATCGACCTGACCCTAGCGCGCGGCGCTACCGACAATGTCACGGTGTGCGTGGTCGACATCCAAGCTCGCGCGGCGTCTGGCGCATGACGTCGACACTGCGGACGCTCGCGAAAGCGCACGCCGATGGCAAACTGGAGCGCAAGGACTATGTAAAACAACGACGGCAGCTGATCGATGCCGTGGTCGGCGAGCCCGAGTCGGTATCCGCCGCGCCACCGCCATCATCTGGATCCGAACTGCCGCCTAATGCCGAAAGCACGCAGCGTTGCACGCTGACCGAATTTGACACGACCGTTGAACTACCGACACCCCTCATCGCGGCGAACCAGCGGCGCGCGTGGTGGGTGGTCGGCGCCTTGGCCGTGGCCCTGGTCCTCATCGGCCTGTGGCTGTGGCGGAGCTTACGATCATGACCAACCCAACCTCCCGCACGTGATTCATGGACCGCACTGAATCCAATGTCGATGTGGCCGAAGTCGATAAATTCGGCGCGCTCGCGGAAGCCTGGTGGGCACTCGACGGGACGAGCCGCACCTTGCACGACATCAACGACTGCCGCACCGATTTCATCGCTGAGCGTGGCGCGCTCGCTGGCGCTACTGCCCTCGATATTGGTTGCGGCGGCGGCATCTTGACCGAAGCGCTTGCGCGACGTGGCGCGCGTATCACGGGTATCGACGCCACACCTGCCGTGATCGAAGTGGCGCGTCAACACGCGGCGCAGGCCGGTCTTGATATTACGTATGAGATCACCACCGCGGAAGCGCACGCGACAGTCGCCCGCGCCACCTATGACACCGTGGTGTGCATGGAATTGATCGAACACGTGCCCTCGCCGCGCTCGCTGCTCGACGCCGCCGCCAGTTTAGTGCGTGAGGGTGGCGACTTTTTTTTATCGACGCTCAACCGCTCGCCGCGGGCCTACGCCGAAGCCATACTTGGCGCGGAGTATGTGCTGCGACTATTACCCATCGGCACGCATGATTACGCGCGATTTATCACGCCGGCCGAACTCGCAAGCCTGCTCCGCGCCAGCGGCTTCGAGCTCCTCGAAGTCCGCGGCATGCGGTATAACCCGCTCACCCGCCGCGCACGACTGGTGCGGACGCCGCGCGTCAATTATCTGGTGCATGCGCGCCGCCGTTGATGAGCGCTAAGTCACGACCGCGGGCCATCCTGTTTGATCTCGACGGCACCTTACTCGACACCGCACCCGATCTCGCCAACGCGCTAAACCGCGTTCGCGCGCGGCACGCCCTGCCACCGTTAGCTTTCGAGCGAATTCGACCGTGGGTCTCGCACGGCTCGTTCGCATTGACCCGCCTGGGGTTTGCGGTCGCCGACGATTCTCCTGAATTCGAAGTGCTACGTCAGGCCTTGCTCGCGGAGTATCACGCGCATGTGGCGGATCACAGCTGCCTGTTCGACGGCATGGCGGAAATTTTCCTCGATCTGACCCGGCGCGATTTGCGTTCCGGCATTGTCACCAACAAGCCTGGGTGGTTGACGACGCCGCTGCTCGCGAAATTGGGTCTTGATCGTCAATTTACGTGTGTGGTCAGTGGCGATACGTTGACCACGCGCAAGCCCGATCCGGCGCCGCTACTACATGCCGCGCAAATGCTCGGTGTCGTACCGCAAGACTGTGTTTATATCGGCGACGCGGAACGCGACGTAGAAGCTGGGCGGCGCGCCGGCATGGTCACGCTCGTTGCGCTCTACGGCTACCTGGGTGAAACCGACACGCCAGCGCAGTGGGGCGCGGATGGTTATCTCGCGGCGCCGGGTGATTTGGTCTCGTGGCTCAATCAATTTTGAGCGCCCGATAAGAATGACAGTGCCGAGCGCGCCAACTATCGCCGACGAATTCAGCCCGGCCCCAGGCTCCAACCTGTATTACGCGACACTCTACGTGCCCCCGCCTCAACGTCGCGCGTTAACGCTGATCGAGACGTTGCGCGCGCAAATTGCGAGCGTACCGCTGACCTGCTCGAGTGCCGAGATCGCATTCACTAAACTCTCGTGGTGGCATGAAGAAGTCCATCGCTTGACTACGGGCGAACCACGTCACGGCTTGACCCGTGCGTTGATGCCTGTCCAACACGCCCATCCGGCGGTTGCGCCCGCCGTGCTTAAATTGATCGACGGCATTCTCGCGTTACAACAAACCGCGCGTTTCGCGACACGCGCCGAACGCTTTGCGGCTTACGACCGTGCGCATGGGGCGTTATGGGCAGCGCATGCAGCGATCGCTAGTGTCACGAACTCACCCACCATAGACGCCATTCGTCGCCTGGGCGTAACGACTGAAATCGCTGGCGCGCTGGTCGATCTGCGACGCTTTGTCGACAGCGGCCTCGCGCTCATCACGCGCGAGCACGAGCCGCCCGCCGCGCTTGGTTTGGGGGATTGGCATGCCGCGCTTGTGCAATGGGAAGTTGAACCGCTGATCGGTGATCTGCGGCGTGCGCGGCACGGATTCGATGCGGAGCGAAGTCCTGTGCTGCGCGCCGCTCGCGTTGTCGGTCGCTTGGCCGAATCGACACTGAGTGAAACTGCACGCGACGGTTGCCGCGTATGGGAGCGCCGCCTCGAGCTTACGCCGCTCCGTAAGTTGTGGGTGAGCTTGCTGACTCGAATCGCAACCTAACCCGAAGACGACGCAAGGTATCAATGTGCGCCGTATCTCTTGTCAGCACCAATACATAGCGCTGCCCCCGGCAACGCAGTGGAATCAACGTAATCCACACGCTCACCAACGGCGAGCCACACATCTCGGCCAGATATTGTTCGCCAGCCAGTGTGGTCGCGATCCACCGCGCCTGCGAATCAAACACGAACGCCTTAAAGGTTTTTGCACCCGCGGTCAATTCACGATGTACCCCGAGCGCGCTGAGGCCCACACCGAGCACCACCGTCGCCAAGCTCAGCGTCGGGGGCCACGCGGCGAGAAGCGCGAGTACGCTAATACCATGCAACGCCGCGGAGCCGCGCAATACCCACGGTGAGCAACGAGTGGCGAACGGCAGCGGGGAGGTGAACGGGTTCATGAGCCACAGGATACCAGGATGATGCCCACGCGCTTGAATTTGCAGAGGGGAGAAAAGATACTACCGGCCGCTGCCGCGCCCGCGCGCCGCTTCCACCCAATTGTGCTAATTCAATGACCAGCGAAGAAGAAGTCAAACGCGTGCCGAGTGCCGCGCCTGTGGTGCCGCGTAAACCCGCGCCGGAGCCCCCGATCGAAATCGGCGGCCCCAAAGGTCTAGAGCCGACACGCTACGGGGATTGGGAACGCAAAGGGCGATGCGTTGACTTCTAGCTCGCGTGCCACATCCGCGGTCACGGCACCGCGGGGCTCCACCCCCATTATTCCTTCGGATGAGACCTACGCGCATGAATCCGATTAAGCCGCTTTCGCCGCACCTGCAGATTTATCGCCCGCAGCTCACTAGCGTGCTATCGATTACGCATCGGATAACCGGCATCGCGCTCAGTATCGGCACCTGCGTACTGCTGTATTGGTTGTTAAGCGTGGCGGCGGGTCCAGACCAGTACGCCAACGCCCAACAAGTACTTTCGTGCTGGCTGGTGCGCATGGCCCTAGTCGGCTGGACCTGGGCGTTTTTCTACCACCTGTGCAATGGCATCCGGCATTTGTTCTGGGATGCGGGCTATGGCTTCGCGCTCAGCACGGCGTACAAATCTGGTTATGCAGTACTCGCCGCGTCGGTCATTCTCACCGGCCTAATTTGGGCCTGCATTGTCAGCCAACAAGGATCGCCTTTATGAGCTTGCGGAGCGACCTCGGCCGGGTCAAAGGCTTGGGCTCGGCCAAACAAGGCGTTCATCACTGGCGCGTCCAGCGGCTGACCGCGCTCGCACTGCTGCCATTGTCACTGTGGTTCGTCACGGCGTTGATGAGTCTCGTCACGGCCCCACATCGCGCGGTCGTCGCGTGGATCGCGCAACCCCACATCACGGTATTATTGCTCGCCTTGGTGATGGCGCTGTTCTGGCACGCGCAACTGGGTCTGCAGGTGGTGATCGAAGATTATATTCATCGTCCCGGTCGGCAGATTGCAGCACAACTCGTCGTACGCGCTGGCGCGATCCTCGGCGCACTCGCGGCACTGGTCGCGATCCTCAAGATTTCATTAGGCATTAGCTAACCCATGGCAAGCGCATACCCTCTGATCGAACATCAATACGACGTCGTCGTGGTCGGCGCGGGCGGCGCGGGATTACGCGCCACCTTCGGCATGGCCGCGGAAGGTCTGACCACCGCTTGCATCACCAAAGTGTTTCCCACGCGCAGTCACACCGTGGCCGCCCAGGGCGGCATGAGCGCCGCGCTCGGCAACATGGGCCCGGACGATTGGCGCTGGCATATGTACGACACGATCAAGGGCTCGGATTGGCTGGGCGATCAAGACGCCATCGAATACATGTGCCGCGAAGCAATTCCGGCCGTGATCGAGCTTGAACATTACGGCGTGCCGTTTTCGCGCACCGAAGACGGCCGAATTTATCAGCGCCCGTTTGGCGGCATGACCACGAATTATGGCGAAGGGATTGCCCAACGCACCTGTGCCGCGGCGGATCGCACCGGTCACGCCATTCTGCACACGCTCTACCAGCAATCGCTGAAACATAACGCGGAATTCATGATCGAGTACTTCGCGCTCGATCTCGTGATGGACGACGACGGCGTGTGCCGCGGCGTGCTGGCGTGGAATCTCGACAAGGGAACGCTCCATCTCTTTCGCGCGCACCAAGTGGTGTTGGCCACCGGCGGCTACGGTCGCGCGTATTTCTCGTGTACGTCGGCGCATACCTGCACGGGCGACGGCAACGCGATGGCATTGCGCGCCGGATTGCCGCTGCAGGACATGGAATTTATTCAGTTCCACCCCACCGGCATTTATGGCGCCGGCTGCTTGATCACCGAAGGCGTGCGCGGCGAAGGCGGCTATCTGACGAATTCGGCGGGCGAGCGCTTCATGGAACGCTATGCGCCGAATGCCAAGGACTTGGCGTCGCGCGATGTGGTCTCGCGCTCGATGACAATTGAAATCCGCGAAGGTCGCGGTGTCGGCGCACAACAGGACCATATTCATCTGCATCTCGAACATCTCGGTCCAGAAGTGATCGACGAACGGCTACCGGGAATTGCGGAATCGGCCGCGATCTTCGCCGGGGTCGACGTCACCAAAGAACCCATTCCGGTACTGCCGACGGTCCACTACAACATGGGCGGCATCCCAACGAACTATCACGGCCAAGCGGTCACACTTAAAAACGGCAATCCCGACGCCGAAGTGCCAGGGCTGATGGCGATCGGCGAGGCAGCGTGTGTATCAGTTCATGGTGCGAATCGATTAGGCTCGAACTCGCTGCTTGATCTTGTCGTGTTCGGCCGCGCCGCCGCCAAGCGCTGCGCAGCGACCATCAAACCTCACACGCCGCACCCGACACTTCCCGCACACACCACCGAGCGGCTGTTGGCTCGCTTCGATCGCATGCGTCATGCGAATGGCAGCGAACCAACGTCCAAACTGCGGCTTAACATGCAGCGCATCATGCAAAACAACGCCGCGGTGTTTCGAACTGGCGAAGTGCTGTTTGAGGGGATCACACAACTGCAAACCGTCTGGGATGCATTCCAACACGTGAAAGTTGGTGACCGGTCGATGACTTGGAATACCGATTTGGTCGAGACCTTGGAACTTGAAAATTTACTGGGCAATGCGATGGTCAGCATTCGCGCCGCCTACAATCGTCAGGAATCGCGCGGTGCCCACGCCCGTGAAGACTTCCCGGATCGCGATGACGAAAAATGGCACAAGCACACACTCACCTGGATCAACGATGACGGCAGTGTGCGTTTCGATTATCGACCCGTGCATATGTACACGTTGAGCAATGACGTCGCCGTTGTTCCGCCAAAAAAACGCGTTTATTGATTTTTCGAGAGGGAGCCATTCATGGCCGAGTTCAGCCTGCCTAAGAATTCGCGAGTCGCGCCGGGGAAAACCGTTCAGGCCGCCGCTGGCGCCAAACGTGCGCGCAAGATCCGTGTCTACCGTTATGACCCGGACACCAACGCGAATCCACGCCTCGATACTTACGAAATTGATCTCGATAAATGCGGGCCGATGGTGCTGGACGCGATCATTTATATCAAAAACGAACTTGATTCGACGCTGGCGTTTCGCCGCTCCTGTCGCGAAGGGATCTGTGGTTCGTGTGCAATGAATATCGATGGCACCAACACCCTGGCCTGCACCAAGGCCACTGAATCGATCAAGGGCGACGTCAAAATTTATCCACTCCCACACATGCCGGTGCACAAGGACTTGGTGCCGGATTTGACGCACTTCTACGCGCAATATGCGTCGATCAAACCCTGGCTGCAGTCGGATTCTCCGCCGCCGCCAGATCGTGAGCGCCTGCAGTCGAAAGAAGACCGCGAAAAACTGGACGGTTTATACGAATGCATTCTGTGTGCGTGCTGTTCCACCAGCTGCCCCAGTTATTGGTGGAACAGCGATCGCTATCTCGGCCCAGCGGCGTTGCTCCAGGCTTATCGCTGGTTGATCGATAGCCGTGACGAAGCGACGGGTGAGCGCCTCGATGAACTCGAAGATCCGTTCCGCCTTTATCGCTGTCACACGATCATGAATTGCGCGCGTACCTGCCCGAAAGGGTTGAACCCCGCGCAGGCGATCGCGGAAGTGAAGAAAATGATGGTACAGCGCACACTTTGAACCCGCAGGGCGGTGGCTTCAAGTGGAACTAAATCGCTTGCGGTGGCGCTGCCGCCGCGGCATGCGTGAGCTCGATATCGTGTTAAGCCGCTTCCTCGACGAGGATTACTCGACACTAACGGCCGGCGACCAAGCTGCTTTCGCGAGCTTGCTCGATACCGCGGATCCCGATCTCTACGCCTGGGTCCTTGGCCAACAACCGGCGTCCTCACCGGAATTTCGCGAACTCGTCACCCGTTTGCAACGACATATCGCACGATGAAACTCACCGACGTGGTGCCCGCGACGCTACCCTACGAGGTCGATGCCAATGGTGATCATTGGTTCGCGGCCCCGGACACCGAGTCACGTATCGCCAACTCCGCGCCCTGGATTTGCCCGCTCACCGAGCTTGCGCTGATTCGCGTCGATGGCGCCGACGCACGAAGTTTTCTGCACGCCCAATTCGTTACCGATGTCATGCAGGTGAGTGCCACGCGCGGACAACTCAGCGCGTGGTGCACGGCGCAAGGTCGCGTGTCGTTTGTGTTTTACCTGTGGCAACACGCCGACGGATTTTTGTTATGCGTGCCGCGCTCGGAGTCCGCGCGCCTAATGACACGCTTGAAAATGTTCGTGCTCCGCGCCCAAGTAGCGCTTGCGGAGGTGTCCGACATTTATGGCGTGCTCGGTCTCTGTGTGCCCCAAACGGCGACGCGCCCGGGCTGGGCCGCTG
>JAYUEZ010000504.1:0-8976 GCA_043738965.1 Gammaproteobacteria bacterium | reverse complement strand
CGCGCGAGTATCAACGTCGCGAAGGCTCCCACCAGCAGGAATTGGCGAATGCCGTGCGCGCCTGCCAGTCCGGGGTCGAGCGCGTGCATCTCCTCGATGCTGGCGACGGCGCGCTGCTCCTCGAGCTCTTTACGCGAGATGGCGTCGGCACCTTGGTCAGTAACGCGCCGTTCGATCAACTGCGCCAAGCGACGATCGAAGATGTCGGCGGCATTGTGCAGTTAATCGAACCGCTCGAGGCGACCGGTGCTCTGGTCAAACGGTCGCGCGAAAAGCTCGAAACGGAAATCGAACATTTCATGGTGGTGGTTCGCGATGGCGCGACGGTGGCGTGCGGCGCGCTGTATCCATTTGTCGCCGATCGCTGTGGCGAGATCGCGTGCGTCGCGGTCGAGCCGGCTTATCGTCAGTTTGGATTCGGCAAGACTTTACTTGCCGCGCTGGAGCAACGCGCCGTGGCACTTAGACTCGACGCGGTATTTGCACTCACGACGCAAGCGAAGCATTGGTTCCAAGAATACGGCTATGTCGCAGTTGAACTAGAACGACTTCCGAGTACCCGACAAGCGCTCTATAACTTTCAGCGGAACTCGCAGGTATTGCTGAAAGAGCTCAATTGAGATGGGGACCACTTGATCAATAGTCGATCTTGTCCTCGACACCGTGTCCACGTTTCGGAATCAACATCGTGCGGTCGAATTCGCAAACCACCGTGTTATCCCGTTTCTTACCGATGGTTTTTACGGTGACCAAGCCCGCGGTGGGTCGCGATTTCGATTCCCGCTTTTCCAGCACCGTGGATTCGGCGTACAAGGTATCACCCACAAAGACCGGCGCTGGAAGTTTAATTTCTTTCCAACCGAGATTGGCGATGGCTTTTTGACTGACATCGCTGACGCTGAGGCCGGCCACGAGCGCCACCGTAAAAGTACTATTCACCAGCGCCTGTCCAAACTCCGAGGCTTTCGCGTACTCATTGTCGAAATGCAGCGGGTGGGTATTCATCGTCAGCAACGTAAACCAGACGTTGTCGGTTTCGGTAATCGTCCGGCCAGGACGGTGCTGATAAATATGACCAACCTCGAAGTCTTCGAAATAACGGCCGAAGGATTCTCGAAAAGTGTTGGGGCCAACTTGGATGACGTTTTGAACCATGCGATTACGGCCTAAATTTCGCCCGCGACTTTTTCTTCGACCTCGAGATCGACCACGATGTCATCGTTGCGCACCGTGACGACCACATGCCCGCCGTTGGCCAAGCGCCCGAATAACAGTTCTTCGGCAAGGGCTTTCTTGATTTTGTCGCGAATCAGGCGGCTCATGGGGCGTGCGCCCATCAGGCGGTCATAGCCGTGCAGCGCGAGCCACTCCCGCGCCGCGTGATCGACTTCGAGTGAAACTTTCTTACCGTCCAATTGGCTTTCAAGCTCGACTAAGAATTTGTCGACCACATGATTGATGGTCTCCGGATCGAGTGCTTTGAAGAAAATCGTGGCGTCGAGGCGATTGCGAAACTCGGGATTGAACAATTGTTTCAGCGCTTCGCCGGCGTCGCTTGAATGGTCTTGAGTCGAGAATCCGATCGATGCGCGACTAATCCGGTCGGCGCCGGCGTTGGTCGTCATCACGATGATGACGTTTCTAAAATCGGTCTTCCGTCCGTTGGTATCGGTGAGCGTGCCGTGGTCCATGACCTGCAGCAGCACGTTGAACACATCCGGGTGCGCTTTCTCCATTTCATCGAGCAAGAGCACGGCATGCGGTTGTTTATGCACGGCTTCGGTGAGCAACCCGCCGGTGTCATAGCCTACGTAGCCGGGTGGCGCGCCGATCAACCGCGACACGGTGTGTCGCTCCATGTATTCCGACATATCGAAGCGGATTAGCTCGATCCCCATCACGCGCGCAAGTTGGCGCGTGACTTCGGTCTTGCCGACTCCTGTCGGCCCCGCGAATAAGAACGAGCCGATGGGTTTTTCGTTGTTTCCCAAACCGGAGCGCGACATTTTGATCGCAGTGGCCAAGGTCGCAATGGCTTCGTCTTGGCCAAATACCACCATTTTGAGATCACGCTCGATATGTTGCAGGACTTCGCGATCGGAAGTGGATACGGTTTTTGGCGGGATCCGTGCGACTTTCGCGACGATCTCCTCGATTTCGTAGGCGCCGACGGTTTTTTTCCGGCGCGAAGGCGGGGCGAGTCGCTGACGCGCGCCGGCTTCATCGATAATGTCGATGGCCTTGTCGGGCAAATGTCGGTCATTGATGTAGCGATGCGTCAGTTCGGCTGCCGAACGCAGCGCCTGGCTCGTGTACTTGACGTCGTGATGTTCCTCGAAGCGTGACTTCAAGCCTTGCAAAATCTTGATGGTCTCGTCGACCGACGGCTCGCCGACATCAATTTTTTGGAAGCGCCGGGACAAGGCGCGATCCTTCTCGAAGATCCCGCGATACTCCTGATACGTGGTCGACCCAATACATTTAATTTCGCCCGAGGCTAGCATGGGTTTAATTAAATTTGACGCATCCATCACGCCGCCCGAGGCCGCGCCCGCGCCGATGATCGTGTGGATCTCGTCGATAAATAGCACCGCGCCTGTTTCGCGCTTTAGTTGACCGATGACCGCCTTCAGGCGCTTCTCGAAATCGCCGCGATACTTGGTGCCAGCGAGGAGGGCGCCTAGATCGAGCGAATAGATGGTCGCGTTTTGCAGGATCTCGGGGATTTCCTTATCGACGATTTTCTTCGCCAAGCCTTCAGCTATAGCGGTTTTGCCCACGCCGGCTTCACCGACAAATAGCGGATTGTTTTTGCGGCGTCGACATAAAATTTGAATGGTCCGCTCGATTTCATCATGACGACCAATGAGGGGATCGATTTTCCCCTTCCGCGCCTGTTCGTTAAGATTGGTGCAAAACTGATCGAGCGCGGTTTTGTTGGCTTCGGCCGCTTCGCCGTCTTCTTCGTTGTTCGCGTTTGAATCGGTGGCACCGTCCTCGTCCGCGATCTTTGAGATGCCATGCGAAATGCAATTGACGACGTCGAGACGTGCAATGTTTTGTTGATTCAACAGATGTACCGCTTGCGACTCGCGCTCACCAAATATCGCGACCAGCACGTTGGCGCCCGTCACTTCCTTCTTGCCGGACGACTGCACATGAAACACGGCCCGTTGCAGGACCCGCTGGAAACCCAAGGTCGGTTGGGTATCGCGTTCTTCGTCGTCGGGCAACACTGGGGCGTTATCCCGGATGAAATCAACGAGCAGCCGCCTTAGTTGATTGAGATCCGCGCCACAAGCGCGCAGGACTTTGGCGGCGGTTGGATTATCCAACAGCGCCAACAACAAGTGCTCGACGGTCATGAACTCATGCCGCTGTTCGCGAGCGGCCTTGAACGCAAGGTTTAAGGTGACTTCCAGTTCTTTACTTAACACGAAGAATTCCTAACTCCGCTAGCGGCGGTGGTTTGAGTCATTAAGCCAGTTCGAGCGTGCATAACAACGGGTGCTGGTTCTCGCGTGCGTAGGCGTTCACTTGGGCAACTTTAGTTTCGGCGATTTCATGAATGAACACCCCACAAATTCCTTTGCCCCGTGTGTGTACTTCTAACATGATGCGGGTCGCGTTAGTACGGTCCATGCTGAAAAATTGTTCAAGTACATGGACCACGAATTCCATCGGAGTGTAATCGTCGTTGAGCATAACGACTTTATACAATGGCGGTGTCTTGACCTTGGGCGCCGCCTCTTGGACCGCCAGGCCTGATTCTCGATCTGTTCCGGTTTTGTTCGCCATGCTGCGGTGTGGCCGATTAAGCCAATCTCTGAAGTTGAATCCTTGCTCCCGATTATACGAGTTGAAATTCGTTCGGCGATACCAGTGACGCTGTAAGGAATTAGATCCGCGATGGCATTGAAATTTACAGTCGGATGGGAAAAAGCCCGTGCCGAGCAAAGGGCGAGAACCTACAATGCGCGCGCTAACGGCCCACACCGGACCGTACGGCGCAGGAGCGCCGCGTGTCGGCGTCGGATTGACAAATGATGCGACGCAACGTACGGTCCCCGGTCAACTGCTGAGCGCAACGTTGTTACGGCTAAACGTACCGACCACGGGCGACTGCATGGGCGATGGAGTTCGACAAGCGGCCGATATTTAAAAAATAGTACTGAGTGAGCAACTTCCAGCGTTATTAACTTCCGAAGCTGATGGAATGCTGTGACTGGCAGGAGAAATTAAGATGTCATTGTCGTTTAACGACCAGGTAGAGCAATTAAAGAAGGATTGGGCGACAAACCCACGTTGGAATGGCGTGCGCCGCGAGTATTCCGCCGCCGACGTGATTCGGTTGCGCGGTAGTGTGACCATCGAGCACACACTCGCGCGGCGCGGCGCAGACAAACTGTGGAAACTTGTCAACGAAGAACCTTTTGTGCCTTGTTTGGGGGCTTTAACTGGCGGCCAAGCCGTCCAACAGGTAAAAGCTGGCGTTAAGGCGATTTACCTGTCGGGTTGGCAGGTGGCGGCGGATGCCAATACCAGCGAGACCATGTACCCGGACCAATCCCTCTACGCGGTTGATTCAGTCCCGACCGTGGTTCGGCGCATTAATAATGCCTTCAAACGCGCCGACGAAATTCAATGGGCCAAGGGTAAGCAGGATATCGATTATTTTATCCCGATTGTGGCCGACGCCGAAGCCGGTTTTGGTGGAGTCTTAAACGCTTTCGAGTTGATGAAAAACATGATCGAAGCGGGCGCCGCCGGCGTGCACTTCGAAGATCAGCTGGCTTCCGTTAAAAAATGCGGTCATATGGGTGGCAAGGTGTTGGTCCCGACCCAAGAAGCCGTACAAAAGCTAGTCGCCGCGCGTTTAGCCGCCGATACCATGGGCGTCCCCACGGTGGTTCTCGCGCGGACGGATGCGAATGCGGCGAACTTGTTGACCTCCGACGTCGACGTTCGCGACCAGCCGTTTGTTACCGGCGAGCGCACTGCGGAAGGGTTATATGTGACCCGCGCCGGCCTTGACCAAGCGATCGATCGGGGCTTGTCGTATGCGCCGTACGCTGATCTCTTGTGGTGTGAAACCGCGGTTCCGGATCTCGACGAAGCACGGCGCTTCGCCGAGGCGATTAGAAAGCAATTTCCCGAGCAGTTGTTGGCTTATAACTGTTCGCCGTCGTTTAACTGGAAGAAAAACCTGGACGATGTGACGATTGCGAAGTTTCAACGCGAACTTGGCGCGATGGGTTACAAGTATCAGTTCATCACCTTAGCCGGGGTCCATAACATGTGGTACAACATGTTCGACTTGGCGAATGAGTACGTTAAAAAAGGTATGACCGCCTACGTTGAGATGGTGCAGGAAAAAGAGTTTGCAGCAGCCAAGCGTGGTTACACCTTCGCCAGTCATCAGCAAGAAGTCGGTGCGGGCTACTTCGACGATGTCACTACCGTCATTCAGGGTGGCAAGTCGTCGGTCACCGCCCTTACTGGGTCCACTGAAGAAGAACAGTTTAAAGCCGCCGCTCACTAAATCGGCCACCCGTCACCCACCGAATGCCCGCGCTCGCGGGCATTCGTGTGTTAGGCGTCCGCTAATAGCCGGACGAGGACTCGCTGATAAATGGTCGAGAGTTGATCTAGCTCGGCCACCCGCACACATTCGTTGATCTTGTGAACGGTCGAGTTCACCGGACCGAGTTCGATGATTTCGGTACCGAGCTTGGCGATAAAGCGGCCATCAGAGGTTCCACCGCCAGTCGATAGTTCCGCGTTGATGCCGTTTTCTTCGCGAATTGCCGCCAAGACAGCATCGACCAAGGCGCCACGCGGCGTGAGAAAAGGTTCGCCGGACACCTGCCATCCCAAAGTGTAATCGAGCGCGTGCCGTTCAAGGACTGAAGTCACGCGCGCCTGCAAACCCGCCACCGTGCTCGCCGTTCCGAAGCGGAAATTTATCCACGCATCGAGCCGCGGCGGAATGACGTTTTCAGCGCCAGTGCCGGCATTGAGATTCGAAATTTGAAATGATGTCGGCGGGAAGAACTCGTTGCCGGTATCCCATTCGGTGGCACAGAGCTCGGTCAAGGCCGGTAGCGCTAACGGAATTGGATTGCGCGCGAGCGTTGGGTACGCGACATGCCCTTGGACCCCATGCACGCACAAACGTCCATTTAGCGAGCCGCGACGTCCATTGCGCAATAAGTCGCCCAGGCGCCGCTGACTACTGGGTTCGCCGACTAAACACCAAGTTATCCCCTGCTGACGGGCGGCGAGAGTGTCGATGACACGACGCGTGCCATCCACCGCCTCGCCTTCTTCATCCGACGTCAATAAAAACGCTAACGTGCCGCGATGCACGGGGTGCGTAGCGACGAAGCGCTCGGCCGCCGTTACCATCGCGGCGACGCTGCCCTTCATGTCGGCCGCGCCCCGCCCATAGAGCACACCGTCGCGAATTGTGGGTTCGAACGGCGGGCTGTGCCAGTTGGCCAGATCGCCCGGCGGTACCACGTCGGTATGCCCGGCGAAACAAAATATCGGTGCCCCCGAACCATGGACGGCCCACAAATTGGAGACCGCACCAAAGGGTAGGCGTTCGATTTGAAAGCCACTGGCGACCAAGTGCGTAGCGACCAATTCGAGACATCCCTGATCGTCGGGCGTGACGGACGGACGTTTGATTAATTCACAAGCCAGCGCGAGGGTCGGCGAATTCATCAAGTATCACCTTCGGCTTCAACAGCAGCCAAGCGCCGTGTCGCGATTTCGGCGTACTTAGTTTCTATTTCACACCCACTGAAGCGTCGACCAAGGCGCAGGGCGGCGACTCCTGCGGAGCCCGAACCGGCAAATGGATCGAGTACCTGATCACCAACCTGAGTGCTCGCCAGTAAACACCGTTCAATTAGTGCCAGTGGCTTCTGAGTGGGATGCCGCCCATGCTGCTTTTCGGCGGCGCCAGCGGCTTTAAACTGCCACACATTCTTCATTTGTCGATCGCCGTTCGCCTGCTTCATCGCCGCATAATTGAACACGTGATGGTGACGGCTGCCTTTCGGTGCCTTGGTGGCCCATAACAACATCTCGGTGGCGTGCGTAAAACAACGACAGCCGAGATTCGGCGGTGGATTAGGTTTCTCCCACACGATATCGTTCAAGATCCGGAATCCAAGTTCGCGGAGCGCCATCCCGACACTGAGATATATGTGCAGCGTGCCGCTGACCCAAATCGTGCCGGCTGGCGCCAGCGCGCGCCAACATTCCTGCAACCAAGCGCGATTGAACGCGTGGTCGTCGGTTACCCCCTGACTTTTGTCCCATTGCCCTTTGTTGACGCTTTGGCGACGGCCGGATACGCAGGTCGTTCCGTCATTCGAAAGGAAGTAGGGTGGGTCGGTCCATATACAATCAACACTCGCCGAGGCAACGCTCGCCATGAACAACTGCTGATCGGCGCATACCAGCGACGAGCGCCCGTCGCTCGACGACCAGACGGGGTTGTCGAGCGCGTGGGCGACCGGCCGCTCTGGCGCCTTAGGATTTATACTCATCCGGACTAAGCGCCTCGATGCTAAGAGCGTGAATGTCGGTTTCGAGCAAGCTAGCAAGGGCGGTATAGATCGCACGGTGGCGTGCAACCTGGGTTTTACTATGGAATGCCTCGGCGACCAATGAGACCGCGAAGTGCCCCTTGCCCGTCGCGGCGCCGGCGTGACCACGATGTTGCGCGCTCTGGTCCTCGACCGTGAGCGTCGTGGGCGAGAACGCCGCGGTCAAAGCCGCGCGAATTTGCATGCAACGTGCATTTTCACTCATTGCGGGAAGACCTGTTTGAAGGGTCGAACTTCGGTGCGCGCAAAGACACCATCAATGACGTAGGGATCCGCCGCGATCCACGCCTCGGCGTCAATCTGCGAATCGAACTCGGCGACAATCAGGCTGCCCGTGAAGCCGGCCGGACCTGGATCGGGCGAATCGATGGCAGGAAATGGGCCGGCCAAGACCAGGCGCCCTTGATCGTGCAATTGTTGGGCGCGCACCAAATGCCGTGGGCGTGCGGCCAGCCGCCGGGCGAGGCTGTCGGGCGCGTCGTGTCCGAGAATTGCATACAACATGCTCACTCCTTTTCTTTCGACTGCGTCGAGGTGTCAAAGCGCATTAAATAGATTGACTGCAGGAACGCGAACCCGAGCGATAGACCAAAGGTCCCGAACACTTTGAAATTGACCCACACGTCGGTTGGCCAGTGAAACGCAAAGTATAAGTTCAACCAGCCAAGGCTAATGAAAAACACAATCCACGCCACATTCAATTGGCGCCAGACGTGATTGGGCGCGGCGATGTTGGCGCCAAACATCCTTTCCACTAAAGTCTTGCGGAGACCGAAACACGGCACGACCAGGAACGCGCCAGCGGTGACCCAACTCACCACGGTCGGCTTCCATTTGATGAATCGTTCATCATGCAAGGCCAACGTCAGGCCGCCCATGACCAGCAGAATGGCGAGCATCACCAGTTGTTGCCGTTCGATCTTTCGGTAACGTACCCAGCAATAAATCGCGCTCGCGAGCGCCACTGTGATCGCACTCGCGGTCGCGGCGTAGATGCCGGAGGTTCCGCCAACCAGCTTGAACACAATAAAAAATGCAATAATCGGCAGGAAATCGCCCAGGAGTTTCATACCCGCGCTCGGTGTGTGCTTTCGCAAGAGCGTGAGTATCGCATCGTCCTTGTAGTCATGACCAGACGACTCATTATTCACCCGACGCATCCGCAACCGCGGTTGCTTAGTCTGGCCGCGAATGCAGTGCGGGCGGACGGCGTCGTTATTTATCCGACCGACTCGACCTATGCGTTGGGTTGTGCCGTGCAAACGCGCGATGGACCCGCGCGCATCCATCGAATTCGCGGCGAAACCGCGTCGCATTATCTAACCTTGGTGTGCCGGGATCTGGCGGAGCTAGG
>JAYUEZ010000503.1:0-3402 GCA_043738965.1 Gammaproteobacteria bacterium | reverse complement strand
TCCACTAATAACACGCCCGGCTCGGCGATGGTCAGCGGTGGCGCTATTGGTGGCGGCCGAACGGACGATTCCGCCACGCTGCGTGGTGCAGTGACGGGTTCGGACGCTGGCGGTTGCTGTGACGCCAACTCGGTTTCAGCGCCAGCCTTGGTGAGCGCCGCTTGGTAATTTCGACCGGCGGCCGCATCGACGCCTTTCTTAAGGACCACTCGGTGGCCGCCGAATAGCCCTTCGATACGCGCGGCATCGGTTTTAAAAAGTTGCGCCAGGTTTACGCGGACCTCTGCCGGATCCCTGCCGGCTCCGATCCGACCTTGAAACACGACATCGAAAAGTGGCTCGGCCATGGCGGCACCTGCTAGAGAGGAATTGTCTTGCCGTCGATCGTAACGAAAAACACGCGCAAAATAGAGCGCGGCGTGCGTCGCGCCCTGCAACCTTTGACTTTAGATTGAGGCAATCCAGTGATTCGAGAAATTCTGCGCATGGGCGATCCACGCCTCCTTCAGATCGCCAAACCGGTGCAGAAGTTCAATACGCCTGAATTGCGTGCCCTACTCGTGGATCTGTTCGACACCATGCATGCCGCCGATGGCGCCGGCCTCGCCGCGCCGCAGATCGGCGTGTCGTTGCGCGTGGTGATCTTTGGTTATGCGGATCTCAACGCACGCAATCCGCGATTTCCAGACGCACCCGCGGTGCCGGAGACCGTACTGATAAATCCTGTGCTGGAACCTTTGGGCGACGAACTCGAAGACGGCTGGGAGGGCTGCCTGTCGGTCCCCGGTTTACGCGGCGTGGTGCCACGCGATGCGCGTCTGCGCTACACCGGTTTCGATGCCGAAGGCGAATCGATCGACCGCACGGTCGACGGCTTTCACGCGCGCGTGGTCCAACACGAATGTGATCATCTAGACGGCGTGCTGTATCCGATGCGCATTCGCGACTTCACGCGCTTTGGTTACACCGATGTCCTGTTCCCCGGGATCCTCGCGCCTGACGACTAATGCGCGCGCCGCGCGAGCCAGCGATCGAGTTGGGTGGCGAAGGCATGCCGATCGGCGTTGTTAAACGCGCGTGGGCCGCCGGTGTCGACGCCGCTGCCGCGCAACGTGTCCATGAAGTCGCGCATCGCGAGCAGACTTTGCACATTCGCGCGCGTGTAATGTTCACCACGCGGATTAAGCGCTTCCGCGCCCTTATCAACCACCGCGGCGGCGAGTGGGATATCCGCGGTCACCACGATATCGCCCACCGCCACCGCGTCCACGATGTATTTATCCGCGGCATCGAACCCGCGTGCGACCTGCACGGTGCGGATCCACGGTGACTGCGGGACTTGCAGCGGAAGGTGCGCCACCAAGATTAATGCAACGCCGGCGCGTTCGGCTGCCCTATACAAAATTTGTTTGACGGCGACTGGGCAGGCATCCGCATCCACCCACAGGCGCGCGGTATTGACAGCGCCGGGCGCAACGCTCGGCGTTTTCGCTAACACGCCGGACTAATCGCGCAACACACCAAGCTGCGCGACCAACTCGGCTTTGTTGGCCCTAAATTGCGGCGAGACAATGACTTCATGGCCAAGGCTCTCGAGGGGTTCATCGCAGGCAAAACTCGGTTTATGCGAGACGGTGGCTTCGAACAACGCGCCGCTTGGGGTGCGCACATAGATCGAATCGAAGTAACCGCGATCTTTCACGTCCGACGTATCGGTGAAACCCATGCCTTCCAAAAATCCCTTGATGGCCGTTTGTTCGGCGTGCGTATCGACCTGAAACGCCATGTGATGCACGGCGCCTTCGCCCAGGGTCCAGCTGCCGGGCTTTAGTTCGGGCTCGACGACAAAATCAATGTACGACCCGCTGCCGCCAGCGCCTTGTGAATAGCGCAGATAATTACGGTCTTCGGCGATGCGCCGCGCACCCCAGCCGCGCTGCATGAACTCATCCATGGCCTCCATGTCGCGTACCGACACACAGATCGCATGCGTGCCGCGCAGCATCAAATCCGCTGGCACCGGTCCCTTGGAGTGCGGCGCGCGCGTATCGTCGGCGACACCGGCGATGGCGTAATCAATCCCGCACGGATGTTTGAAATCGAGACAGCGTTCGCCCAAGCGCTCGTCTTCTTTCACCGCAATACCGGATTTTTCCAGGCGTGCTTTCCAAAACGGTAGCGCTGAAATCGGCGCGGACAGGCTGAAATACGTGATCTGTCCCGAGCCGCGCTTGGCCTTGGCGCCGGTGTGTTTAACCGGAAAGCTGGTCACCAGTGAACTCTCATGACCAACGTCGTTGCCATAGTACAAGTGATAAATCGGTACCTGGCCATCGTAGAGCAAGGTTTTTTTCACGCTCTTCAACCCCAGAATTTTGGTGTGGAAGTCGTAATCTTCCTGGGCGTCGCCGGTGCACAACGTAATATGGTGGTGACGGCTGAGTGCAGCGCCGGGTAATGCAGTGGCCATAGGAAACCTCCGGTGGACATCACGGAATGAACAGGGTCGTGACCGTACCACAGGCCGGCGTCATAGCCTACGGTTGCGCCACCGCTTGCTTGCACCTCGTGTGCGACTCCGTCCAGGTTGCAGCCGTCCACACTGATCCGCTAAAAATTATAGCAACGAGTGAACTTAAAGGGTTAAACGTGACCGACCCAAAATACCACACCAAATTTGGCTCACTCGCCCACTTCGAGAAAGGCGGGGTGCAATCGATCACCGACGACGTGAAGCACTACGCGTTCTCAAATTGTTTTGATATTGCGTCCAGAGCACGACCCTCCCTTTAAAGTGGAGATCGATTTGCTCGAGAATTTCCCAACCGCGCAGAGCCGCGCGACCTTCGAACAAATGCTCGACGATTGGACCAACGAAGGATTCGATCCCTTCGCGGCGCCGCAGGAGACTGGCTCGGCACACACTGCCGCAACCGCGACAATAGCACGGCCAAAGTCACGCGCGCACGAGCGCTTGCGAAACGCTGTGTGGGTTTGAAGGACTATTTGGCGATGCGCAGCGACGCCAGTGATGCGCCCATCAACCGCATGTTGTTGGTATGGGAAAACGGGTCGCCGACCTTGGCCCATGAAATTCAAAACGACAAGAGTCCGGAAATATCTGTTCAATTCTGAGGCTCACTTCGGCCACTTAGATTGACCTTATTGGCCCGCTGGACTGGTGTAGCGCGCATGCACGGTTTCAATATCCGCGAGTACTTCAGGTTTGAGGGTTAGATCGAAATGTTGCGCCATGTCTTCCAGCTGCACGATTGACGTCGCGCCGATGATGGTCGATGCGACGAAAAATCGATTAGTGACGAAGGCGAGCGCGAGCGCGGTCGGCGACAGCCCGTGTTTATCGGCGACTGCGCAGTACGCTTCTGCGGCCGCGACTACATT
>JAYUEZ010000502.1:0-9003 GCA_043738965.1 Gammaproteobacteria bacterium | reverse complement strand
GCGTGACCCCAGCCTGATGCTGGAGCAGCTCCAGCAATACCGCTTGTTTGTGCGCGATTTGGGCCGCGGAATCGAGGTGTTGCAGTGAGCACCCGCCGCATTGCGCGGCATGCGCACAGCGCGGCGTCACGCGGGTTGGATCGGGTTTGAGGACGGCGGTCGCGACCGCTTCATCGAAGCGCCGGTGGCGCCGAGTTACTTTCACCGCAACCTGTTCGCCGGGCAGCGCGTCGGCGACAAACACCGTCTTGCCCTCATAACGCCCCACGCCGCGGCCTTCGTGCGACAAGCGATCGATGGTGAGTTCGTAGTTGCGGGGGAGATCCCGTTTGGCGCTCACGCGACCCAGGCCGCGAGAAAAGCGTCGAAGTGCGGTTTGTGGGCCTCGGCGAGATAACCGCGTAAACGCTGTAACTCTTCCCCATATTGCGGATCGTGGAGATTGCCGCGCATCCGTTCGAAGGCGAGATAGACCAGGTAAGTATTCAGCACATCGGTCTCGCAATAGGCTCTGATCTCAGCCAATTCGCCGGCGAGATAGCGTGGCCAGACATCAGCCCCGGTCATGCCCAGTTTGCCGGGAAAGCCCAACAAGGTCGCGACCTCATCCAGTTTAGCGGTGGCGCGCGGCTGATAACCCGACAACACATCCATTAAATCAACATGCCGCCAATGGAAACGTCCCAGGTAGTTGTTGTAGCGAAAGCTCTGGTCGTCGTGGCCAATTTCCCAGTAGCGCGGCGCGCTCACCCCATTGATCAATGCGCGATAGTGCAGCACGGGCAAGTCGAAACCGCCGCCATTCCACGACACCAAGGTCGGCGAATAGCGTTCGATGCCATCGTAGAAGCGTTTCAAGAGTTCGGCCTCGCTCGAGTCTTCTTCGCCCAAGGACCACACGGTCAAGCGCTCATCGTGTCGAAAGACCGCCGCAATCGCGCACACGCGCTGCAGGTGGTGGCGCAAAAATTCCGATTGCCCCTCGGTCTCCTGCTGTCGTTTCGCGATCATGACCTTGCTGACATCTTCATCCGATAACCCCGCCAAATCCCACAGCCGGCGGGCGCCCGCCACGTCCGGAATGGTTTCGATATCGAAGACGAGACAATTCAAATTCACGAGTAACGCTTAGGCCGGGAAAACTTGTGTCGAAAGATAACGGTCACCGCGATCGCAGATCACCGTGACGATGGTCGCCTGCTCGACCTCGGCTGCGATGCGCAACGCGGCGGCCACCGCACCGCCCGCCGAAATCCCGCCAAAAATACCTTCGACAGCGGCAAGTTTGCGCGCGGTGTCCTCGGCCTCGGGTTGAGTCACATCGACGATTCGGTCGATTTTGGCAGCGTCGAATATCTTTGGCACGTAGGGTGGCTTCCAGCGTCGAATGCCGGCAATGCACGCGCCTTCTTCCGGTTGCACGCCGATGATTTGCACCAGCGGATTTTGTTCTTTCAAATACTGCCCGGTACCCATGATCGTCCCGGTGGTCCCCATCGCGCTGATGAAATGCGTGACGGTACCTTGCGTCGCACGCCAGATCTCGGGACCCGTGGTTTCATAATGTGCACGTGGGTTATCCGGATTCGAGAATTGATCGAGCACACGGCCTTCACCGTCAGCTTCCATGCAGCGCGCAAGATCAATAGCCGCTTCCATGCCGCCCTCTTTGGGCACGAGCAGGATCTCAGCACCAAAGGCCTTCATGATCGCGCGGCGTTCGGAACTCATGTTCTCGGGCATGATCAGAATCAAGCGGTAACCACGCATCGCAGCGACCATCGCGAGCGCGATGCCCGTGTTGCCACTGGTGGCTTCAATCAAGGTATCGCCGGGTTTTATGTCGCCGCGCGCTTCGGCCCGCAGAATCATATTGCGCGCCGGGCGATCCTTAACCGAACCCGCCGGATTATGACTTTCAAGCTTAGCGAGCAGCGTGTTGGAACTTGCGGCGCCTAAACGCTGCAAGCGAACCAGCGGAGTAGCGCCTACGGTGTCTTCGATGGTCGGATAGAACATCGTGTAATTCTACCCGACCATCACTCTCAAAAGGCCTTCAAATGCGTCCCCTCAGGCAGGCGGACGCATGGCGAATCAACGCTACTTGGTGAGCGCGTCCTTGGCGGCATCTTTAGCGGTGTCCTTGGCCATATCCATCGCGGCGTCTTTAGCCATGTTCATGGTTGGAGCAGGAGCAACGCCGGCAGCATCCATGGCAGGTGCCGTGGGCGCGGCGGCATCCATCGTGTTGGTGGCAGCACCTGACACTGAATCAGCCGCACCTTGCACGGTGGGCGCGGCGCTATCAATGGCGGTCTGAGTCGCCGTGGCGGCTGCATCTTGAGTCGCTTCTACTGCCGTATTCGCCGCGTCTTTAGTCGCTTCAACCGCAGTCGTCGCGGCTGCCTTCGTTTGATCCATCGCGGCATTCGCGGTAGCAGCCGTCTTGTCGATCGCGTCCTTAGCCGCGTCTTTAGTCGCCTCAACCGCGTTGGTGGCGGCGTCCTTCGTTTGCTCCATCGCGGCATTCGCGGTATCAGTGGTCTTATCCATCGCGCCCTTGGCTGCGTCGGCCGCCGTGTCCGGATTATTGCCGCAGGCCACGAGTAAGGTCGTCCCTAACAAGAAAATTGGAAGGATTGATAGTTTCATATGCACGAATTCCTTTAGTTTGATGCCGGGATCCCCCGGCGCTCGGTATAGGCCGCGCGAGCGGCCTATACGATCTTGAATGCCAGCGATCGCGAATGCAATCGCCAACTTAGCCTGAGCCCGTGCGCGTTAACGCTAGATGAATCGGACGCTCATCGACCTAATTCGCGCCCCCGGTTAGAACCGATAACCGAATTGGAACAGGTGAAAATTAATGCCGGGATTGCGATCGCCAAGACTCGCGTTCGATAGGTGTTGGAAGCGGTACAAAAACTCGTACCGGCCTTGGTCGCCTAAGCGAATACCGCCGCCGATGTGGCTACCAAACGCGAACGCGATGTCAAAATCCTTGTTCTCGATCTTCGTTTCCGTGAAGCCATGCGCTCCAACTCCAAGCTCCAGGAACGGCGCGAAACCATTGTCCGCGGCGCGTTGCCAGCGCAGCACCGGCGTCACGCTGACATCGACCAGTGAATCGTTGCCGGTGGTCCCTGGATTGCTGTCCCAGAAATTGACTCCACCTTCCCAATAGCCGCTCAAGAACCAATGCTCGGTCTGCAGCCATTTCGCGCCCCAATCGATGGTCGCCGTGGCGCCGTACCGTTTCACATCGGCGGCACCGGCCGAGTGGCCATATTCAAACGCGACCTTATCGATGGCCGCAGCCGGTAGCGCCATCGTGCATAAGCTCAAGATCAGGATCAGTCGAGGAAGGGGCTGAATAAACATTGCTTTACCACACACTCGCTGCTTGCAACTTGGGAGGCTCGAAGGCTAGCCGACTGGCGGTCGCGATTCAACCCACACGCCAACAGTTAGGCGGCGAAACGTTTACCCAGCACCAACGCATCCTCGCGACCAGCCGCCGCCGGGTAGTAACCGCGACGCACCGCGATTTGATCGAAGCCATTGCGCGCGTAGAGCGCACGGGCGGGATGATTGGAGGGTCGCACTTCGAGAAAAACTATCGTCGCATGATGGCGCTGGGCAATGGTCAGTAAATGCACCAGCAGCTGCTGCGCGTAGCCCCGGCGCTGGTGCGCGGGATCCACGCACAAATTCAAAATGTGCGCTTCGTCCGCGGCCACGGTCATAATCCCATAGCCCATCACACAGTCGTCGAGCGTTAAACTCCAACAACAGTAACCAGCGCGGACGCAGTCGGTGAAAATGCCGAGCGTCCAGGGGAATTCATAAGCCCGCGCTTCAGTCGCGGCGATTTGCGCTAAGTCATGCTCACGCATCGGTCGCAGAGCGGCTATTTCCGCTTTAACCAGTGCATTCATGGCAATTGCCGATAAATACGTTCGGCGAGCAGTAAGTCCTGCCAAGCACGGCGCTTTTCGCCAGGCGAGCGCAACAAATACGCGGGATGATAGGTCACGACCAGCGGGATCCCGGTGGGCCCGAAACGATGCTGCTGGCCGCGTAATTTGCCAATAGGAGTTTCAACCTTCAGAAGGTTTTGGGCGGCGATACGGCCCACCGCCAAGATTAGCTTGGGCTTTAATAGCGCAATTTGCCGCTGTAAATAGGCTTCGCAACAGACCACTTCTTCAGGCCGGGGATCGCGGTTGTTAGGCGGCCGACATTTCAAGATATTCGCGATATAAACTCGTTCACGCGGCTGCCCTATCGCCGCCAACATAGCGTTCAACAATTGGCCGGCGCGACCCACGAAAGGTTCGCCGCGTTTGTCTTCTTCGGCGCCCGGCGCTTCACCGATCACTAACCATTCGGCAGCCCGATCGCCAACGCCGAATACCGTCTGTGTCCGGCCCTCGTGTAACGAACATTTAGTACAAGCGGCGACTTCTCGCGCCAAGCCCTCCCAATCAGTACTCGGTATTGACGTCGGTACTGTCACGCATGGCAGTGCGGGTTCGGCATTCGGCAGGACCACGGGTGCGTGTGGTACGCGCCGCACCCACGCGGTTACCCCAAGCGCTTCGAAGGTGATGCGCTTCCGCTCGGCGTCAGTGGTGGGCATTCGAATCGCTCGATAGGCGCGCGTCCATCTGTTAAGCGACGTCGCGTCCACTCCGGCCATCCCGCCGCTCGCGGCGTCGGCGTTGCAACTGATTCAAGGTAATAATCGGCCCCGAAACCGCATAGCTCAGGAAACCGAGCATCAACACCGTCGGCGGGTGCAGCGAGATCAAACCGAAGCCCAACACCACGCCCAACACGATGACAAAAGGCACGCGTCCGCGCAGATTAAGATCCTTAAAACTGTAGTAGCGAATATTGCTCACCATGAGTGCGCCACAGAGCACCGTGACGATGAAGGTCAACGCGATGACCACGCCGCTACCTTGGAAGCCATACTCGTGACCACACCAAATAAAGCCAGCGACCACCGCCGCCGAGGCCGGACTCGGCAGGCCTTTAAAGAATTTTTTATCGGTGGTGGCGGCCTGTGAATTGAAGCGTGCGAGGCGCAACGCCGCGGCCGAGGTGTAGACGAAAGCGGCTAGAAATCCCAGCTTGCCCGTCTCATGCAACAACCATTCGTAGGCCAGAATCGCCGGTGCGACGCCGAACGAGACCATGTCCGCCAAGCTATCGTATTCGGCGCCAAACGCGCTCTGCGTATTGGTCATACGCGCGATTCGCCCATCCACGCCATCGAGCACCATGGCGACGAATATCGCGATCGCGGCGCCCTCGAAGTGACCGTGAATGGAAGCGACAATCGCGTAGAACCCGGCGAATAGCGCGCTGGTCGTGAATAAGTTCGGTAGCAGATAAATGCCACGTCCGCGCAAGGAGTGAGACTCGAGCGAAATGAGACGGTGAACGTTGTTGGGCTCGCGCGGTTTATCCATGGCATTACCCCGTGGGGTGGTGGCAGCGCTAGCTTACCACTCCCACCGGGAGGTTCGTTGCGGGGATCTCGAAATCGTCGTGACGCGTGATGCTCGACCTAATTCTTGGTTTGATCCACCAAGCGATTCGCCTTGATCCACGGCATCATGCCACGTAAGCGATCGCCGACCTCTTCAATCGGCAGTTGACTTGCCATGCGGCGCTTGGCTTTCAACACCGATTGACCGGTCTTGTTCTCGCCCATCCATTCGCGTGCGAACTCGCCGTTTTGGATTTCCGAAAGAATTTTCTTCATCTCCTTGCGCGTTTCTTCGGTCACGATCCGCGGGCCACGGGTGAAGTCGCCGTATTCAGCCGTGTTCGAGATCGAGTAGCGCATATTCGCGATACCGCCCTCGTAGATCAGATCCACGATCAATTTCAACTCATGCAGGCACTCGAAGTAAGCCATCTCTGGAGCGTACCCCGCTTCGACCAACGTGTCGTATCCGGCCTGAATCAGTGCCGTCGCGCCACCGCACAGCACGGTTTGTTCGCCGAATAAATCGGTTTCGGTTTCCTCGCGGAAATTGGTTTCGATAACGCCGGCGCGGGCACCGCCGTTAGCGCAGGCATAGGACAGGGCGATATCCTTGGCTTGGCCCGATTTATCTTGATGAACCGCGATCAGGCTCGGCACCCCGCCGCCTTGCTGATACGTCGAACGGACTAAATGCCCCGGACCCTTGGGCGCGATCATGATCACATCCAAATCTTCACGCGGCGTGATCTGACCGAAATGAATATTGAAGCCATGGGCGAAAGCCAAAGCCGCGCCTTGTTTGATGTTCGGCGCGATCTCGCCGCGGTACAAATCGCCCTGCGATTCGTCCGGCGCCAGGATCATGACGACCTCCGCGCCCGCCACCGCGGCGCCGACTGGTTTGACGGTTAGCCCAGCTTTTTCAGCTTTCACCCAACCACTCGAACCTTCGCGTAGACCGACCACGACGTTCACACCAGAATCGCGCAAATTGTTCGCGTGCGCGTGGCCCTGCGAGCCGTAACCGATGATGGCGACCTTGCGGCGTTGGATCAGGGATAGGTCGGCGTCTTTGTCGTAATAGATATTCAAGGCCATATTCGTTCTCCACTCAATTTCGAAAATATCATTAGGCGCGTAACGCTTTGGTCCCACGCAAGATGCCAAGCACGCCCGAGCGTACTACTTCCATGATTCGCTTCGCGCCGATTACCTCGACGAAGGCGTCGAGTTTGGTCGCGTCACCGGTCATTTCCACGATGTAACTCGATTCAGTGACATCGACAATGCACCCACCATAAATCGCGACGAGGCGCGCGATTTCCTCGCGCTGATCGCCACCAATCGCGCGAACTTTCATCAACAACAATTCGCGTTCGATTGCGCTCCCTTCGTTTAAATCGATCAAACGAATGACGTCCACGAGCTTGTTCAGTTGCTTGGTGATCTGCTCGATGACCTCGGCCGAGCCGCTCGTCACCAACGTCAAACGCGATACCGTCGGGTCTTCGGTCGGGGCGACCGACAACGATTCAATGTTGTAAGCCCGCGCGGAAAAAAGACCGGCGACGCGCGATAACGCACCGGCTTCATTTTCGAGCAGGATCGAGATCGTGTGGCGCATTACGCCAACTCTCGATCCGTGCTGGCCGGCGCCAAGTGCATCTCGTGTTGTCCCTTGCCGGCCGCAATCATCGGATAGACGTTCTCGCTCTGATCGGTGATGAAATCCATCAGCACCAAGCGTTTCTTCAAGCTAAAGGCTTCCTTAAGCGCGCCGTCCACATCCGCCGGGTTCTCGATGCGCATCCCGACATGACCAAACGCTTCGGCGAGTTTGACGAAGTCCGGCAAGGCGTCCATGTACGTATGTGAGTAACGGCGCTCGTAAAAGAATTCCTGCCACTGGCGAACCATGCCCATGTAACGATTGTTTAGACTTACGATCTTGATCGGCAAGTCGTACTGCAAACAAGTCGACAACTCTTGCACACACATCACGAAGCTCGCTTCACCGGTCACACAGGCCACCGTTTCGTGCGGGAAGGCGAGCTGCACTCCCATCGCCGCCGGTAAGCCAAAGCCCATCGTGCCGAGGCCGCCTGAGTTGATCCAGCGCCGTGGCTTATCGAATTTGTAGTACTGCGCGGCCCACATTTGATGTTGCCCAACATCGGACGTGATGTAGGCGTCGCCGCCCGTGATCCGATACAGACTCTCGATTACGGCTTGCGGTTTGATGAGTTTGCTGCCGCGATCGAAGCGCAGACAATCGACCTTCTGCCACTCTCGGATCTGCTGCCACCACGCGTCGGATTCACGTTGCACCGGGCTCCTACCGCTCTCTTCGATGAGCTTATTGAGTTCAGTCAACACATTGGCGACGCCGCCGACGATTGGCACATCCACGCGCACGTTTTTCGAGATCGAAGACGGGTCGATATCGATATGGATGATTTTCGCGTAAGGGCAGAACTGCGCGAGCTCGCCAGTTACGCGATCGTCAAAGCGTGCGCCGATCGCGATCAAGACATCGCAATGATGCATGCCCATGTTGGCTTCGTAGGTACCATGCATGCCGAGCATGCCGATGAACTGGGGATCGGTCGCCGGGTAGCCACCGAGACCCATCAAAGTGTTCGTCACGGGGAAACCCAAGCGCCGGCCAAATTCGGTCAATTCGCGCGCGGCATTGTCGATGACTACCCCGCCGCCGGTATAAATCATAGGCTTCTCTGCGCTCAAAATGAGTTGCGCGGCTTTTTTGATTTGCCCTGGATGGCCCTTGGTCGTTGGCTTATACGATCGAATATCGACGGTCTTTGGATACTCATAGTCGGTTACGTTCGCGGTGACGTCCTTCGGGATATCGACGACCACCGGTCCGGGGCGGCCCGAGGTCGCGATGAAAAACGCCTTCTTGATGGTCGTCGCCAAATCTTCAACCCGCTCGACCAAGAAATTATGCTTCACGCAGGGTCGCGTGATGCCAATGCAATCGACTTCCTGGAAAGCGTCATTGCCAATCAGGTGCGTGGGCACTTGGCCGGTGAAGACGACTAGCGGAATTGAATCCATGAACGCGGTGGCGATACCGGTCACGGCATTCGTCGCGCCCGGTCCAGAAGTCACGAGTACGACACCCGGCTTGCCGGTCGCCCGCGCATAGCCGTCCGCGGCATGCGTCGCGCCCTGCTCATGGCGGACCAAGATGTGTTTTAACTGATCTTGTTTGTAGAGGGCGTCGTAGATGTGAAGCACGGCCCCACCGGGGTAGCCGAACAGAATTTCCACACCTTCATCGATGAGAGCGCGCACGAAAATTTCGGCGCCGCGTAGCTTTTCGCTCATGGCTTCCTCACTCTGTTTTAGCAAGTGCCGCGACCGTCACGCGCCGCCTGCGGTGATACAGGCGTGCCGGGGGGTCGTTCCCGTGACCTCATGAGTCACGGATCGGCGTTGATTCCGGTTAGGCGAATTAGGCTATTGACCGGAAGAAC
>JAYUEZ010000501.1:0-9016 GCA_043738965.1 Gammaproteobacteria bacterium | reverse complement strand
AAGATTGGGCGGCAAGTGAACGCGATTACAGTGCGCTCGCGGCCCAGCCTGGGAGTGACGCCGAGGCGTGGTTCAAGCTCGGCAATATCTATGCACGCACTAGTCGCCCCGATTTGGCGGTGCGCGCGTATCGCGAAGCCGTTAACCGTGACCCCAAACACGCCCGCGCCTGGCACAACCTAGGTCTAATTCAATTGCGTCTCGCGCGCGACAGCTTCGCGGAAGTCGAACACAACACGCCTCCAGCTAACGACATGCACCCCCGCGCCACTGAACTGCGTGGCGCACTCGATGAACTCCTGCGCCCGCTCGGATCGGCAACCACCGAAGGACCCGTCACGCCATCTCAGCGTCCGCAATAAAGCGCGCGCGGCCCACCGTTTTTGCTGCCAACAAGCCGCGTAGTCGATACGACTTGCGCCCGCACGTAGCCCGTACGGCGCCGCTTCATTAGACTGCCGCGCATGCCCGCGCCACTCCCAACGGACAATCAACCCACGCCGGTCATGCAGCAATATCTGCGGATCAAGGCCGATCATCCCGAGTCGCTGCTGTTTTATCGCATGGGAGATTTCTACGAGCTATTTTTCGACGACGCCAAACGGGCCGCAAAATTACTCGATATCGTGTTGACCAGCCGCGGTGAATCGCGCGGTGAACGGATCCCGATGGCGGGTGTTCCCGCGCACGCCGCGGACTCCTACCTTGCACGATTATTAAAGCTCGGCGAGGCGGTTGCTGTCTGCGAACAAATCGGCGACCCCGCCACCAGCCGTGGTCCAGTCGAGCGCCGGGTCACCCGCATCCTCACGCCCGGCACATTGACTGACGAAGGTCTACTCGCGGAGCGCAGCGAGAACATCACCCTGGCCATCGCGACCGATGGCACGCGCTTCGGCCTCGCCTGGATCGATGTCGCGAGTGGTCGCTTCAGTGCCCTCGAGCTCGACAATCGCACCGCGCTCGAATCTGAACTCGCGCGCCTGCAGCCGGCCGAAGTGTTAGTGCCGGCCACCTTAGAACCCGCGCTCGGTAGCGACCATGCCCCCGTCCAACGCCGCCGACCAGAATGGCAGTTCGATAGCATTGCCGCCGCGCGGCGCTTGATGGCGCTGTTCAATTTAGGAACCCTGGACGGTCTTGGGCTCGCCGACGCGCCGCTCGCCGTGGCTGCCGCGGGCTGTGTGCTGCTGTATTGCGAGCACACCCTGTGTGGCGAGTTGCCGCATCTCCAGGTGCTCCAGTTCGAACGGCGGAGCGCCAACGTATTGCTCGATCCGGCGACCCGGCGCCACCTCGAACTACTCGACAGTGCCGACCATGACTCCCGACACACGCTCGCCGCGTTGTTGGATACCACGGCGACCGGCATGGGGGGCCGACTACTACGCCGCTGGCTGCTCGCGCCATTGCGCGATCACACGGCGCTCCGCGAGCGCTTGAACGCGGTAGATACGCTCCTCACGGGTCCGACCCCTGCCATTCACGATTTACTCAGGCGGGTCTGTGATGTGGAGAGGGTGTCGACGCGTATCGCACTCGGCTCAGCACGACCGCGCGATCTGGCGCAACTCCGCGACACCCTCGAGTTGCTCCCCGAGCTCGCCGGCCAGCTCCTGCCCCTTGCTGCACAGCGCGTGCAACAAATCGCCGAGAATTTCGGTGACTACACGGATGTTTGCGTGCTGCTACGGCGCGCCTTGGTTGCCGCGCCGCCAGTGTTAATCCGCGACGGCGGCATGATCGCCACGGGCTTTGATGCGGAACTCGATGGCTTGCGTGCACTCGCGACCGATGCTGATCAATTCTTGCTCGATCTCGAACGGCGTGAACGTGAACGCACTGGCCTGCCCAGTTTAAAAGTGGGATTTAATCGAATTCACGGTTATTACCTCGAACTAAGCCGCGTTCATGCCGGCGCCGTGCCGCCTGATTTTCACCGACGGCAAACCCTCAAAGGTGTTGAGCGCTATATCACCCCCGAGCTCAAAAACTTCGAGGCCCGCATCCTGACCTCGCATGCGCGCGCGCTGGCGCGCGAGCGCACACTGTACGACGAACTGCTGATTACGCTGCGTCGTCACGTACCCGATTTACAACGCACCGCGGCCGCCCTCGCGGAACTCGATGTGTTCGCCTGCTTCGCCGAGCGCGCCGCGACGCTGAATTTCGCGGCGCCCAGATTCAGCGCGGAACCTGGGATCATGATCGAACAAGGTCGCCATCCGCTAGTGGAACAAGGTCGCGGTGGACGCTTCGTTCCGAATGATTTAGTCCTCGATCCCGAACGTCGAATGTTGATCATCACCGGGCCCAATATGGGCGGTAAGTCGACCTATATGCGGCAGACCGCGCTAATCGCGATCCTCGCGCACTGCGGCAGCTATGTCCCAGCCAGTGCGGCGACATTCGGTCCGCTCGACATGATTTTCTCCCGCATCGGCGCCTCCGACCACCTGGCGCGCGGCCACAGCACCTTCATGGTCGAAATGGCGGAGACCGCGCATATCCTGCGTCACGCCACTGCCGAGAGTTTGGTTTTAATCGACGAAATCGGCCGTGGCACCAGCACCTTCGACGGCATGTCGTTGGCGTGGGCCGCGGCTGAACATCTTGCTAGCGTGAATCGTGCTTACATCCTATTTGCCACGCATTACTTTGAGCTCACGGCGCTCGCCGCGACGCTGCCCGCGATCGCCAATGTCCGAATGGATGCCCTCGAACATGGCGACGAAGTGGTGTTTCTCCATCAGGTGAAGGACGGACCGGCGAATCAAAGCTTCGGCCTCGCGGTCGCCTTGTTGGCCGGGGTGCCACGCCGCGTGGTCGAGCGTGCGCGGGTACGGCTCGCCGAATTGACGACGCACTACGTGCAATCGCTCGATAACCCAACCCCCGAGCTCGCGTTTCCTAATGCGGTCAGCCTTGAAGGCTGTGCCCATGTCGTACATCCGGTGGTAAAGGCGCTGACGGCAATCGACCCAGACAATCTGAGTCCAATGCAGGCCTTGGAGCTCGTCTACGCGCTCCGCGCAGAGCTCAAAAACTAACACTCCGCTGGCGCGCCGGTGATCATGGTAGGGAGTCACTGGTGCGACGGGACGCAGTCGTTATAATGCCCGCCTCCGCAACTAATTCCCCAATACACATCATGACTTTTGTAGTGACCGACGACTGTATCAAGTGCAAATACACCGATTGCGTGGAAGTCTGCCCCGTGGACTGCTTCCACGAAGGCCCGAATATGCTTGTCATCGATCCCGATGAATGCATTGATTGCACGCTGTGTGAGCCAGAATGCCCGGCCGAGGCGATTAAATCTGAAGACGATTTAACCGATGACGAGCAGCAGTATTTAGCACTCAACGCCGAGCTGGCGAAGGATTGGCCGGTCATCAATGAAATGAAAGATCCTCCGCCGGACGCGGACGAATGGAAAGGGATCGCGGACAAACTGCAGTATCTTGAACGCTGAACTTTGCCCGCTTTAAGGCGCGTAGCGGCAAGCTAAAAAAACCGGTGACCGGCTCCTGCCAGCCACCGGCATGGACCACCGAGAGCGTCCCATGCTCTCTCCGCAGTGGTGGTCACACTTCCGATTCGAGTACACCGTCCTGGCGTTACTCGAGCGGACGTCGGATTCCATTCCGGCGCGGAACCAAGACTAGATGAGATATTTTGTGCACGCCAAATCGGCGCGCGTGCTTGGTTTGCAGCGGCGTTGATGCAAATAATTCAGTCGCCGTCGAGCCTTAGATTCGGCGACTGATCTGGCTCGTCATCAACCTGCGTGTTTACCGAATCGAAGGCCGGAGATTGTCCCGCAATCGATTGCAACAAAGGCTCACCACGCAGCCACTAAAACGAATCCCACTAAAACGAATCAGTGGATCCTGGTATGGCATCGTCAGCGCGTGGCCTCGTATACTTTGGACGTCCAAATTCGACTGACTATTACGCCTTGCAACCCTCTCCCATCCGCGACCCGTCTCCGCGACGACACTATTCAACGACGTGCCGGATCGGACTGCTCGCCTTGCTCGGTGTTGGAGCTTTGCAGGTAGCCGCGCAGGGCATCTATAAGTGGACGGATAGTCAGGGGCAAGTTCATTTTGGCGATCGCCCGCAAGGCATCAACGCCGCGCCTGTGACTGTCAACCGCGGCTCACCACCGACCACTGACAATGACGCGACGTCGCGCACCGCGCGCACTGCACGCACTGCACGCCTGCTCGATGAATACGCGACTGAGCGCGCGGAGCAAGCCGAATCCAACGCGAAAGCACAGGCCGAGCTCGCCGAACATCGTAAACAATGTGCTGAAGTACGCGCACGCTTGGCGGATATTGATAACAGTCACTATCTCTACACGCGTGACGCGGATGGTACCAAACATGTCCTGTCGGACGCCGAACACGCCGCGGCGCGAACCGCGGTGTTAAAGGAGATGGCTCAAGTCTGTCGCGGCGCGCCGCTACCGCCCCGCAAACGCTAACTACGCCGGCTACTCGTTATTGGGTTTTCAAGGTACTATTGGTGAAATCTCGAATTAACTCTAAGAGAAGCCGCGAGCCAACGGGATGAAAGAGGCCTTCTGGAAATCCGACCGCTTCGTCGGTATCACAATCACCCTCGTGTTCTTAGTCGCCTGGTGGAGCGGTCCGGCAGTGCTCGAGGGCTTCGAACGCGATGCCTACGATCTCGGGGTACGCCTATCGGCGCGCGATCCCGGCAATCAAATCGCCGTCATCGCGATCGACGACGCGAGCATCAAAAACATTGGCCGCTGGCCGTGGTCGCGTGAAATCCACGCCAAGATGGTCGACAAGCTAAAAACCGCGGGCGCCAAGGTCATTGGCTCGACGGTGTTCTACTCCGAGACCCAGGTCGACCCCGGTCTAACGTGGATTGAACGGGTGAAGAGTCAGCTGACTAATGTCGCCGTGCCGGGTCAAGCCGGGCAGGAGCTGACGGCAACGATCAAAGCCGCAGAGCAAGCGCTCGATACCGACGCGATCCTGGCCGGCAGCCTGAGCCGCGCGCACAACGTCGTCCTCGGCATGCAATTCGTCCCCGGTGAACCTATCGGCAATCCCGACGCCCCGCTGCCGGACTACGTCAAACGGTTTGCGATCCCGAAAGAAAATATCCACGACCCGAGCGGTCAAAATCCCCCGCCCGATCCGTTGACAACGATTTCCGCCGTCCCGCCAATCGTCGCGCTGGGCGCGCCGGCCCAAGCGATTGGACATCTGCTGAACCCGCTCGACGTCGACGGCGCGGTGCGTTTCGAGCCGTTGGTGGTTAGATTCTACGATGATCTCTTCCCGTCCTTGGCCTTGATGATCGCCGCGCAAAGTTTGAACGTCGGCGTCAAGGAGATCAAAGTAAACCTGGGCGACAGCGTGCAGCTCAAGAATTTGAATATCAAGACCGACGCCCGCTTGATGATGAATACGTTCTTCTACGGCAAACGCGAGGGCAAACGTGAGCCGTTCGACACTTATTCGTTCCTAGATGTCATTCAAGACAAGGTACCGGCGGAAAATTTTAAAGACAAAATCGTGCTTTTGGGCGCGACGGCGTTCGGCGTCGGCTCAAATTTGCATACGCCGACGGGTGATGTGGGTGGCGCCGTGCTGATTCTGGCGCATACGGTCGCGAGCATTCTCAATCAGAATTTCTTCGTGCAACCGAGCTGGGCCGCATTTGCTGAATTCGCTTTATTGCTGCTGGTTGGCGCGTATCTGATTGGGGTGTTGCCGCGCCTCAAGGCAGGCCAAGCGTTTATCGTCAGCGTGGGGATTCTAATCGCGCTCATCGTGGTCGAACTTGGACTGATGAAATCGCAGGCCATGTGGTTAAAGCTGATGACCGCGGCCAGTCTCCTCGCCATTGGCCACGTGTTGCTGACCACCAAGCGTTTCCTCGTGACCGAAGCGAGCAAACTCCGTCTGGACGTGGATTCGGCGGCTAACAATAAGCAGCTCGGATTGCAGTTCCAACAGAAAGGGGAGCTTGATACGGCGTTTGATTACTTTCGCAAGTGCCCGGCGGACGAATCGTTGTTGCAAGCAGTGTACAGTTTAGCGGCCGACTTCGAATCCAAGCGTAAATTCAACAAGGCGGCGGCGGTTTATCAATATATCGCGGATAAGAATCCCAATTTTCGTGACATAAAAGCCAAGGTTAACCGCGCCAAGCAACTCGAAGAAACGGTGTTAATTGGCGGCGCTAGCGCCAAAGCTGGCGCCACGATGCTTCTTGATGGGAGCATCTCGAAGCCCATGCTCGGCCGCTACGAAGTGGAAAAGGAACTTGGTAAGGGCGCGATGGGCGTGGTTTATTTGGGCAAGGATCCCAAGATCAATCGCGTGGTGGCGATCAAGACCATGGCGTTATCGCAGGAATTTGAAGCCGACGAACTCGACGAAGTCAAAGCGCGCTTTTTCCGTGAGGCCGAAACCGCCGGGCGACTCCAGCATCCGAATATCGTCACGATTTACGACGCCGGCGAAGAACATGATCTCGCCTACATCGCGATGGAATTTCTGGAAGGTCATGATCTGGTGCGCTACACCAAACCCGACGCACTGCTGCCGCTGCCGATCACCTTAGGCATCATCTTCAAGGCCGCGTTAGCACTGGATTTCGCGCACAAGCAGAATGTCGTGCATCGCGACATCAAGCCCGCCAACGTGATGTACGAGCCGAATAAAAAAGCGGTGAAGCTAACCGATTTTGGGATTGCCCGGATTACCGATTCGAGCCGCACCAAGACCGGCATGGTGCTCGGCACGCCGTCCTATATGTCACCCGAACAGCTGTCGGGAAAGAAGGTCGATGGCCGCTCCGATTTATTTTCGCTCGGCGTGATGTTGTACCAAATGGTCACCGGGAAATTGCCGTTTAGCGGCGAATCGATGGCGACGTTGATGTACAAGATCGCCAATGAACCGCATCAAGATATCGCCGAACTGAAGCCAGATCTCGCGCGTCAACGACCATGTTTGTCCGACATCATCAACCGCGCCCTGCAAAAAGATGTGACCAAGCGCTATCAGACTGGCGCTGACATGGCCCGTGACATCCAGGCCTGTGCCAAGCAGGTTGGAGGATAAAACCCGTGTTAGCGGGGCTTAATCTCGAACTCGCGAATGTCTCAGATGCGGGGCGCAAGCGCCCACATAACGAAGACAGCGCGGTCACCGATCCGGGACTTGGGTTGGCCTTGGTAGCCGACGGCATGGGCGGCTATAAAGCGGGCGAAGTGGCTAGCGCCATTGCCGCCAAGGTCGTGTTGGACGGGGTACGCGACGGCCAATCTAAGCACCAGTTCAGTGCCCTCGGCGGCGGCGGTGCATCCATCGAATCACGGTTGATTAAGGAAAGTATCCAGACTGCCAATCAATATATTTTCCAAACCGCGAACGAAATCCCGCAATGCCAAGGCATGGGGACCACTATCGTTGTTGCGTTGTTTTCGCACAATCGGGTGACCATCGCCCACGTCGGCGATTCGCGGATCTATCGGCTCCGCGCGGGGGAGTTGAAGCAGGTAACGAACGACCATTCCTTGGTCCAAGAACTTATCGATCGGGGATTTTTCACCCCCGAAGAAGCGCAGGCGAATACGCCCAAAAATTTAGTTACTAGAGCCCTCGGCATTGACGAGCATGTCGAAATCGATGTGCAAGAATTGGCGACCCAGCCGAACGACATCTATCTCCTTTGTTCGGACGGGCTCAATGATATGGTAAATGATGAGGAAATTCGCTTAACCCTAAGTAAATATAGTGCTAATCTTGCAGAGGCGGCTCACGAATTAGTGCGGCTTGCGAACGCCGGCGGGGGCAAAGACAACATTTCTGTCGTTCTTGCCCGGCCCCGCGCAGCGCCAAATGGGCGCGCGGGTGTGTTGGCGAAACTACAAGGTTTTTTGACGAGGGGCAGCTGACAGGACAGAACCATGGGTAAACTCGTACTCAGCTTAAACGGCGCAGTTCAAGGCGAATTCCAATTAAATCGGGAACGCATGACGGTCGGCCGCAAGCCCGACAATGACATCCAAATCGATAATCTAGCGGTGAGCGGTAAGCACGCACTGGTTATTACCATTCTCGACGATTCGTTCCTCGAAGATCTGGGCAGTACCAACGGAACTTACGTCAATGGAAAATTAATCAAAAAACACGCGCTGCGCGACGGCGACGTGGTTGGCATTGGCAAGCATGAACTCAAGTACGTTAATGAGCATGCCACGGCTGATGATGAAGAATTCGAAAAGACGATGATCATTCGACCCGGCTCGGCGAGCGCGGCGGTAGCCGCCGCCAAAGCCGCCGAGGATGCCGGAGTGGCGGCCCACCAGGCCGCGGCGGCTAGCGCGCCACCGGTTCGGCCGGCAGTAAGCGTCAATGCACCCGTAGCGAGTGCGGCGCCCCCCAGTGGCATGCCGTTGGGCAGGCTCCAAGTTCTCAATGGCCCGATCGCGGGGAAGGAACTTGAGCTGAGCAAGGCACTAATCACGCTCGGCAAGCCCGGCGTACAAGTTGCCGTGATCTCGCGCCGGCCGCAGGGTTACTTTTTAACCCACATCGAAGGGGACGGTAAATCCAATAACTATCCCATCGTGAACGGAACCGCTATCGGCCCGCAGGCCTACGCAATGAAGTCAGGCGACATCATCGAATTGGCCGGGATCAAAATGGAGTTTACGGTTACCCGCTAGTTAGCTGGCTGGCGGACCGGCGCCAAGCCGGTCCGCCGATATCTCGTTCCGGACGCACCTCGGACGTCGCGGCAACCTGTAAATCGAGCACAAACGTGCGCTATTTCTGGCCGTGCGTATAGACCCCATCCCAGTTTGACGGCGGCGGCGTGCGCCGGTAACTAGTCACGCGTTCAACGTATATTCTATAAAGTGCCGGCGCGCGCGAGTTACGTTGCAGATTGAGGAAATTCATTTCCGCCGTTTCCCATTCCTGGGAACGATACAAGCGCAACGCTTCGCGAT
>JAYUEZ010000500.1:0-3419 GCA_043738965.1 Gammaproteobacteria bacterium | reverse complement strand
TGCTCGTTGTCTTGGTCGTGTTGGTGGTGATGGGACGATTGTAAATGTCACTGCCGGACCGCAATCAGGGTGATGCGATCGCATTTGACCGCCTCGCTACTTAGCCTGGCGGTTCTGACGGCGATCGCGTGCGGTGATCTCGCGACGCTCGCGCGAATTTATTCCCGCTCTCCTAGCAGGAGAATGTCCGTGCGGCATCGTACAGACAACCCAGATTGCGGATGCGACATTATGAGGCTCCGATCACGAGTGCTAAAGTCTACTGCAGGCGTTGGTTCCTAATCTTGCGGCGCATCGGCGTGCGTGCGTTCATCGCTCCTATTTAAAATGCGAGGCCTTCCTATGTTTTTCGACAAGCTATCCAAATCCGCGCGCGTGTCGCTTGGCGTGGTGACGTTCTTTGCAACAGCAACTTCCATTTCGTATTCGAGCATCGCCGCCACGACCGCCATCAAGGTAACCTTGACCGGCGAGCAGGAAGTGCCAGCAGTCAAAAGTGCGGGGCTCGGCGCTGGAACAATCAGCGTCAGCACCGACCACTCGGTGAGCGGCAGCGTGACGACCACCGGCATCGCCGGTACGGCGGCGCACATCCACGACGCGGCCCCTGGCAACAACGGACCGATGGTCATGCCACTCAAGAAGACTGGCGACACCTACGCGGTTCCCGCCGGCGCGAAACTTACCGACGCGCAGGCGGCAAGTTTTGAAGCCGGGGATCTCTACGTCAACGTCCATACTGCAGCGAATCCGGGTGGCGAAATACGCGGACAATTGAAACCCTGACGCGGGGCTTCGCTCGAACGAGTCCGACTGGTGTCCGGCCAGTAGCGCCAGTGAGTGCGCTAGCGAATCGAGACCAGCCTCCTTCGCGGCCGTTTCGTCGTCTAGGGAACACGGGAAATATAGCAATGACGAACCGCAGCCAGATGGCTTTAGGTGAGGATCGATGAAAGTGCGTTCGATTCGAAAGGCAGGATGTCTCCTCGGGATCCTCTCGTGTGTCGTCACCGCCTGCGCGCCCCTAGTGGAGCAAAATTCGGAGCAAAATTCTTCGTCGGCGCCGGGGCGCAGCGGACAGTTGGCACCCGCTACGCCAAGTGCGACACCAGCGCCTGGGGTCGCGATGGAGCACAGCGGAGTAGCGCCACCGCAAACGAGCACGGAACCGCGTCGGTCGGTAGATCCCAAACCGTCCCAGGCCGCGGCGCCGGTCGAATCGATTCAACCGCGTGCGCCCGCGCAGCGGGGCGCAGCGGACCCTGTGGCGCAATCGCATCCGCCACCGGCCAAAGCGGTAGCTGAAGCTCCGTCGCCCTCCGTGCAGATTCCAAAACCAAAGGCGGCTACGCTGGTTGCAGTGCCACCACCGGCACCGACCCTTAACTTGGCATCGCTGGAAACGAGACTGCGCGAAACCGACGGTATAGGCGTGTTCACCAAGCTTGCGCTGAAGAATCAAGTCGATGAGCTGCTCGACAAATTCCGCGCCTTCCACCAGGGACGAGTAAACACCACGCTGGCCACGCTGCGGCAACCGTACGATCTACTATTGATGAAGGTATTGTCACTCCTGCAGGACAGCGACCCGCCCTTGGCCCAAGCCATCGTAGCGTCGCGCGAAGCGATTTGGAGCATTCTGGCGGATGGGAAAAAGTTTTTAGAGAATAATCTGATGGCGGGAGTAGTGATGCTGTGACTACCCTTAGTCCGAATTCGATCCTAGGTATTTCACTGCTAACGTTAACCGCAGGGCAGTCACTCGCCGCTGATATTCCGGTAGCCAAAGATTTGAGCGCCGTAATTGCACTGCAGGGCCTGCCCTGCGGCCGGGTGGTCAGCGTTAAGCAACAGGCCAATAACGATTATCTCGCGGCATGCGACGGCGGTCACCGCTATCGCGTGTTCATCAACGCTGACGGCCGCGTAATTGCAGAAATACAAGCCGGGACCGCGCTAGGAAAATAATGACAGTTGCACGGCGACGCACCACCGTTTGCCCGCTGAATGACCTCGACTTGTCACCGGGATCGATCCTTCGTCACGCCCTATGTGTGTTGGCGAACAGAAGATGCCAGGGCAAGCCGCGCATAGTTAACCTAGATGGAATCATCCACGACGCTTTGAAATAAGGACAAATTATGAAGACGAAATTTACAATGGCCTGTTTGGTTGTCGGCACGTTAATCGGGCCGGTGGTGGCCATGGCTGCCGACGGGGACGCCGACCGTGCGCAACCGAAAGAATTCGTGAAGGATTCGGCGATCACCACGAAAATTAAAGCTAAGCTTGCTGCTGAACATCTCAACAGCGTAGGGAATATTCATGTCGATACGGACAAGAATGGCGTCGTGTCGATGACTGGCACTGCGCGAACCCAGGCGGCGGCTGATCAGGCGGTGGCGATTGCGCGTCAGACCGAACACGTCAAGTCGGTCGATAGCCATATCGTAATCAAGGCCGACGATTAATATTCCGGTTTAGCGCATCACGCATTACGCGTGGTGCGCAATCTGCGGCTGCGTTAGGCACTCGATAACGCGCCAGCGACTCACGGAGCCATTGCGTACTAGTGATTGGTTCACGGCCGCTACATCTCACCTCATACGGTTCACCGCTCAGGCTGCTTTTACTAGCCGCCTTATCGATAAAGTCTTCTGCCGTACTGATTCGATCGCTTGCCGCTAACATCTTATATTTGTAGCGTAGATGCTCGGCTGCGCGCGGAGAGTCATACCAGTTACCATTGCGATAGAACTCGCAGCCTGACGTCTCGATGAACCCGAGCAGGTAATTGATCTCGGTCTTAACCGCCGCCGACGGCCCGGCGTGCGCCATCGGCGCTAGCGCTAGGCCGAGGATTAATACACCCAATAGTTTTCGCCAGCCGTTGTTCATAGTTCCCCCGCAATCGGCAACAGCGATAGGAGTTTGAGTTTCAGTCTCTGCCAGTCGCTCCGCGCGGGCTCCTCGGTGTATTCAACCGGGCTGCCATTCTCCTTCGTCTTCCACACCAATTGGGGTGCGACGTCGGCGCCCGGCGAACGCAAAGCCAAGGCATAGGAATTTTCCAACTGCGCCATGGCTTCGAAGCGAAGTGCGGTTTGCTGGGCGAGTTCCGGGCTGTCGATGATCAAACCAACCTCGGTATTAAGACGCTTCGATCGCTGATCGAAGTTCATCGAACCAATGAACAGCTTTTGGCGGTCGAAGACAAACAATTTCGCATGCAACGCATAGTTGCCGTAGCGCGAAAGCAGCGCCGTCTGACCACTACCCCGTGCGTTGCCGAGCAGTGAACGTACTTCATACAGCTCCACGCCGTCCTGAAGCAGCGGCACGCGATAGTGTAGATAGCCTGATTGCGCCGAAAGTTCTGGTGTCGACTCCAGCGAGTTAGTCAGTACGCGCACGCGCAC
>JAYUEZ010000499.1:0-3430 GCA_043738965.1 Gammaproteobacteria bacterium | reverse complement strand
GTGTCCGCTCGTCACGGATCACGCGCGGCACCAGGATGCGCGGTTCGATCGACACCGGCTGGTACACCACGCGCTTTTTGTCCGCATCGTAGCGAACTTCCACGTAGCCTTCGAGCGGGAAGTCCTTGCGGAACGGATGCCCGATAAATCCGTAGTCGGTCAGGATGCGTCGCAGATCCGGGTGCCCTTCAAACAGTATTCCAAAGAGATCGAAGGCTTCGCGCTCGTACCAATTGGCCGACGGCCATAGGTCAGCCACCGACGCCACGCGCGGCGGTTCATCCGCGAGATAGGTTTTCAGACGCAGTCGCTGATTGGTCGCCGTGGACAGCAATTGATAGACCACCGCGAAGCGGCCGGTCGAGCTGCCGGGATCGGCATGCTCGTGGCCACGACTGACCGCGCGACTAAAGCCCGAGGTCGTCGCCTGCTGCGTCAGCCAGTCCGCGTGCCCATAAGTGCTGTAATCGACCCCGGAGAGGTCACTTAACTGATGGAATTGGAGTCCCACGGTATCGCGCAAAATCACCGCGGTGTTCAAGATATCAACCGGTTTCACGGCGATGGTAAGTTCACCATAGGCAAATTCGTGGGAGCACAGCGCGTCACCGAGGTATTGAGTAAGCAGCGCAATCAACGCTTGCGCTTTGCCGTCGGTCATCACGCGTGATATTCCCTCAACGCCTTATCGTGGTCGTTCGTTTAATTTTTTCTTGCAACTGAATCACGCCGAAAAGCAAGGCTTCGGCAGTCGGCGGACACCCTGGCACATACACGTCCACCGGCACGATGCGATCGCAGCCGCGCGTTACCGAGTACGAGTAATGGTAATAACCGCCGCCATTCGCGCACGATCCCATCGAAATCACCCATTTGGGCTCAGTCATTTGGTCGTAGACCTTGCGCAGTGCCGGCGCCATCTTGTTGACCAAGGTGCCGGCCACGATCATCACGTCCGATTGACGCGGGCTGGGGCGAAACACAATGCCGAAGCGATCTAAATCGTAGCGCGATGCCCCAGCGTGCATCATTTCGACTGCACAACAGGCTAAGCCGAAAGTCATTGGCCACAGCGAGCCGGTGCGTGCCCAGTTCACGACATTATCAATTGTCGTGGTGACAAATCCGCGCTCGCTGATCTCGTTCATTCCCACTCGAGCGCGCCTTTTTTCCACTCATAAATGAAACCCACGACGAGCACGCTCAAGAAGATCATCATCGCGAAGAAACCGTAATAGCCGATCTCGTTTAAGACCAGCGCCCACGGAAAGAAAAAAGCGATTTCAAGGTCGAACAGGATGAAGAGGATGGCGACGAGGTAGTAGCGCACGTCGAATTTCATACGGGCGTCGGCAAATGCATCGAAGCCACATTCGTAAGGCGCCGATTTTTCCGTATCGGCTTTATAGACACCGAGCAAGCGGCCGATGCCGTAGCCCGCTCCCAGCGACACGACGCCCACCGCGACACCTACCGCGAGGAACATCAGGATCGGCAAATAAAGTTCTAGCAATGCTGCGTTTCCGTTGACCGTGTCAGCCTACAACCGTGCAAGTCTCTAACACATCGATTCTAACTTAGGGCCATTGGTCAGCGGGTGCAATTTGGTGCCGACGGTGAGACTCGAACTCACACGGGTTTCCCCACCACCCCCTCAAGATGGCGTGTCTACCAATTTCACCACGTCGGCCCTGCATGCGTAAGTCACCGCTCCTCGCCCGGCTCGCCGCGCATCATACGCAATGCGCGCGGGACTCGCTACACAATCCTCGCTCGATTGCGCGCGTCGGCGCACGTGGTTCGCACAAATTTTATTCGACACTGCTTAAGCGCGGTTCGCTATGGCTTGCCGGCCGGAATGCTCGGCATATCTGATGGTGATGGTGGTGCTGACACGGGCGCGGTGGACACCGGCGGCACGTCGGTCGCGGGTGCCGGCGTTTTAACCGCGGGCGCGTGTTGTTGTAGCTGTTGCACGATGCTCAAGGGCGCGGTGTGCCGCGCGGCAAGAAATCCCAACAACAAACAATTGCCGAAAAACAGGATGGCGAGCACCGACGTTGTACGCGATAAAAAAGACGCCGAACCGCGCGCACCAAACACCGTCGACGACGCACCGCTACCGAACGCGGCACCGGTCGTCGCGCCACGGCCCTGTTGCAACAAGATGATCGCGATCAATGCCATCGCCAGCACGATATGCACTGCGAGTAAAATAGTTTGTAACATGACGACTCCTTCGAAAAATCTGGTCAGCGCCCACGGCGCAGGTGTTCCGCGCTAGCGCAGATGGCGACGAAATCCTCAATCTTGAGCGCGGCGCCACCAATTAAACCGCCATCCACATCGGGCATGGCAAACAGTTCGTTGGCGTTCCCCGGCTTCACGCTTCCGCCGTACACAATCCGCATGGATTGGGCGACGTCGGGGCCAACCGCCGTCAACCGCCGCCGAATGAACGCATGCACTGACTGCGCTTGTTCCGGTGTCGCGGTTTCGCCAGTGCCTATGGCCCATACCGGTTCGTAAGCGATGATGCCATCCGTGAGCAACGCGACCGCGTCTGCTCGCGCGACTAACGGTTCAAGTTGAGCCTCGATAACCGCTTCGGTTGCATTTGCCTGGCGTTCGGCAAGTGTTTCGCCGACGCATAACACCGGGCACAAACCCGCGGCGTGCGCATGGACATATTTAGCGACGACTGTCGCGCTGCTCTCACCGAATACTTGCCGTCGCTCGGAGTGGCCAACAAGCACATAGGTACAACCCAGATCGCGCAACATGTTGGCCGCGATTTCGCCAGTAAATGCCCCATCGCCGTACTCGCTGACATTTTGCGCACCAAACCGAATGGCGCTGCCGAACACCACGCCGGCCACCGTCGGGATATGTACAAAGGGTGGGCAGAGCCCGACATCGACATCGCAGAATTCGGCGGCGCGAGTGACCACGCCCAGCGCCAACGCATACGCGGACTGTTGCGTGCCATGCATTTTCCAATTGCCGAGGACGAGAGGCTTACCCATGCATTTATTTCGGCAATCTCGAACGTGTCACTGCCGCATCTTGAGGGCGCGCAAGCTTAGCCGCCCAGCGGATTAAGTTCAATCAATGGGCGCGCTTGCGTGCCGCGCCCGGCGCGGATCGCGACGGTTTTCGCGACCGGCGCTGAGTGGTCGGCGCGGTGGGCGTCGAATACGGCGTCAAATCGACCAGCGCATACAACGCCGCCAATTCGGGCGCGGGCAGTTCAGCCCAACGTCCCGCATGTAAACCGCGCGGGAGCTGCAACCCGGCAAACGCCACCCTGATCAGCCGACTCACCGTACAGCCCTGCGATTCCCATAGCCGGCGGACTTCACGATTACGGCCGGTACGCAAGGTGCAGGTAAACCATTCATTCGAGCCACTACCGTGCTGCCGCGTCACG
>JAYUEZ010000498.1:0-3439 GCA_043738965.1 Gammaproteobacteria bacterium | reverse complement strand
CCCATGGGTAAGCGCTCGACGCGGATTCCTTACTAACCCTAAGGCGCGGTATCCCGCGCCTTAGGGTTGCCTTTTAGCGACTCGGCGAGATTTCAGATCAATTCATTCGCACCGAAGCTGGAGGCAATGATGAAAGCAAGTGCGGTATTCGTTCACCAGTCCGAACCTCGCGCCGCCTGCGCGCGCCGCTGGGCGAAGCTATGGCGAGATCATAGACGACAATATGATCACCGCGGCGATTAAGGTGAAATCCACCTTGCTTTATTCCAGCAACGTCAACGATTCCGCTATCGAAGTGAACACCAACGGTGGTGTCGTTACGCTAAGCGGCAAGGTTGGCCGTGCCGAGCGAGAGCTCGCGCTCGAACTCGCTAACAATGTACGCGGTGTCAAAAGCGTGCGTTCGAAAGATCTCACGCTCTAACGCCGACAGGAGTAAAAATGAAAATTATTTCGATGAAGCATCTGCTGCCACCCTTACCTTACAACGCCACGGCGTTCGAACCTCACATCGACGCGCGCACGATGATCTTGCATCACGATATGCATCATGCGGCATACGTGAAAGCCTTGAATCTGGCGCTAGAATCGGCGCCGGAGTCCCTGCAGGGCAAAACCGCCGATTGGCTGTTGCTCAACTTAAGCGAGGTTCCAGAGAAAATTCGAACTTCGATCCGGCATAACGCCGGTGGACATGTCAACCACAGCCTGCTGTGGCAGTCGATGTCACCGGCTGGCGGTGGCGCACCTTCAGGTCCGCTGGCTGAAGCCATTGACCATGCGTTTGGTAACTTCGCGAAGTTCAAAGCCCAATTCGAAGAGGCGGGCAGCAAACTGTTTGGATCGGGCTGGGTCTGGTTGGTCCAAGCACAACACGGGAATGACAAGCTCCAAGTGCTCACCACCTTCGGTCATGACAACCCGTTGCCGCAAGGTTACTTCCCACTGCTGGTCAACGATGTCTGGGAGCACGCCTACTATCTGAAGCATGAAAACCGGCGTCCAGAATATCTGCGGGGCTGGTGGTCCGTGGCGAACTGGAGCGAAGCGGCGCGCCGGCTTGAACGCTTCAGACAAGGAAGCGGACGGCGCTCGGCGATGAGCGACGACGCGCTGCTTGAAATGGTGAGGTAACCAACGCTCGTACTAGGGCTCGGTCGTTATTGTTGAGAGCACAGAGACTGCCGCGCCCACGGACCGCCGACACTCGTTGCCCGCCAGCTTTGCACGACGGGGCGTCTTATATGCGTCGGCGAACGGGCAGCGTTGGTGCTTGGCGTCAATCTCGTCAACTGATTTACATGGGGAGCCCCAATGACACCGAAAACCGCCATGACCGACGTCAAAACTTTGCGCCGCCAGACTCGCAAGCCTATCGAAGGCGGCGCGGTAACCGTCGGCGACGGCGGCAGGCAGAACCCGGCACCTGAGAAAGACCGCGCATGACAACGCCGCCAGACGTCGTATTCTTGCTCGACGTGGATAACACGCTGCTCGATAACGACCAGGTCATCACCGACTTGCGACGCCACCTCGATCGCGAATTCGGCGCCGCTAGTGCGCGCCGCTATTGGGAGACCTTCGAGGCCTTGCGCCTCGAACTTGGCTATGCCGATTACCTCGGCGCGCTACAACGCTATCGCTCGGCGGTCGAGTTCACGCGAACCGATGACCTGCGGTTGCTGCAGATGTCGAGTTTCCTTATCGATTATCCATTCGCCGAGCGCCTCTACCCGCGCGCCCTCGATCTCGTCAAACAGCTGGACGCGTTCGGGCCCACGGTGATCCTCACCGATGGTGACGTCGTGTTTCAGCCGCGCAAGGTGCAGCGCTCAGGCCTGTGGGACGCCGTGTCCGGCCGCGTGCTCATCTACATCCACAAGGAACTGATGCTCGACACCGTACAGCGCCACTACCCGGCGCGGCACTACGTGATGGTCGACGACAAGCTGCGCGTGCTCACCGCCATGAAAAATGTCATGCAAGATCGGTTAACCACCGTCTTTCCGCGCCAAGGCCACTACGCGCTTGACCCGGCTAACGTTGCTGCCTATCCAGCTGCCGACTACAGCATCGAACGCATTGGCGATCTAGTCGGTGGTGACATCCGCGCGTTGTGCGGCCCCGGGGGTGCGGCACGCTGGCCCACTACATCGCCGTGAACGCGGCCACGGTACACGTGGCAGGGGCAGGACCCAACGCGTGCGTTGCGGACGATGCGACGCGGCTCGCCGACGAAGTGATGCTGAATCATCTGCAGCACGACGCCTTCAATTATTTCCTGAAGACCTCAAACCCCCGAAACGGCTTAGTAGCTGACACGACACGCCACGGCTCGCCCTCCAGTATCGCGGTAGTCGGGTTTGCGCTGTCGGCGTATCCAGTCGCGGTCGAGCGTGGCTGGATCGAGCGCGCCGACGCCGTGGAGCGAAGCCTAAACGCCTTGCGCTTTTTCAGAAGAAGCGATCAGACCGGCAGTGCTGACGCGACTGGCTATCGCGGCTTCTACTTTCACTTTCTCGACATGGAGAGTGGCACTCGGGTGTGGCAATCGGAGTTGTCGCTGATCGACACCGCCTTACTGATCGCAGGGATGCAGACGGCCGCCGCGTATTTCACCACGAGCCGGCCGGCCGAGGTCGAACTTCGCGAACTGGCGGATGCCTTGTACCGCAGGGTTGATTGGCGCTGGGCGCAGCACGATGGCTCGTGTGTCGTGCACGGCTGGAAGCCCGAATGTGGATTCCTCCGCTATGGTTGGGAGGGTTACAGCGAAGCGCTGCTGCTCTACGTGCTCGGCTTGGGATCCCCAACGCATCCGTTGACCGAAAAAAGTTTTGAAGCGTGGACCATGACCTATCAATGGGAGAACTTGTACGGGCACGAGTTTCTCTATGCAGGCCCGCTTTTCATTCACCAGTTCTCGCATGCGTGGATCGATTTTCGCGGCATCCAGGATCGCTTCATGCGCGAGAAAGGCTGTGACTATTTCGAGAACAGCCGGCGCGCGACGTACGTGCAGCGTGAATACGCGATCCGGAACCCGCGCAGCTTTAGCGGCTACGACGAAGATTGCTGGGGTCTCTCGGCCGGCGATGGCCCGAGCGTCGAACCGCGACTGGTCGCCGGCCGGCGACAGGCGTTTTATGGTTATGCGGCGCGTGGGGTGCCGTGGGGACCGGACGACGGCACCCTTGCCGGCTCATCGATCCTGGCCTCACTGGCGTTTGCACCGGAGCTCGCACTGCCCGCGGTGCGCAAGCTGTATGCCCGTGGCACGCGCGATGAAGGTGAGTGGGTGCGCGCCAGCGGCTTCAATGCAACCGTGAGCGCGCCCGGGCCCGATGGCTGGATCGCGAACGGCGAGTTTGGACTCGATCAAGGGATGATCGTGTTGATGATCGAGAACTTTCGTTCGGGACTGTTGTGGCGCCTAAGC
>JAYUEZ010000497.1:0-3441 GCA_043738965.1 Gammaproteobacteria bacterium | reverse complement strand
GCAGCGCGAAAGCCGCCAGCGCCCACCAGGCAAGGTGCGCCCGCCCGTAGCGCGACCAAGGCCTCGAAATTAAGCGATCAAGAAGGCGCGCGACAGTTGCTCAGTCGTTATTGCGCATTTATCGATCAAGGAAAATTGTTGGACTTGAGCGAGCTGTTTCACCCAAAGGCAATATTTTCAGTATCGTTCGATTGCGTACCAAACCATGTGGGCCGCGCCGCGATCCTTGATTGATACACTGATTTCTTTAAGCCGCGTCGCGGCAATTTTCGCCATCCGCGCACAAGCTCTTTGAGCCTTACCTCGTGACGGACGGTAACACCGCAACCGCGTCAACATACTTCGATTCAGATTTTGTCGAGCTGAGCGGGGATGTCAGGATCGAACCACTTTAAATACTTGGAAGCACTCTAACCCGGCTCGGGGTACCAAAACAAAAGGATTGAATTTGCCGCAGGCCGGGATCAAAATTGATGACCCGTTTGCGGACGCACATCACCGTCGGGTTAGCGTCGATCAGAGACATGTGGCCTCCGCAGCTCTCGAAGAAAAATTATGCTGTCCGTCATATCGAATGCGGATCACGACATCTAAATGGTCGTCTCCGCGGGACTGCGTAGCAGGCGTGGCGGTCTATCGGAAAGGCTGGCGTTTAGCTTCGCTTGATCTTGTCGGTTGCCACGTCACACTACGTGCTCCTCGCAATGATGATGTGAAATAGCTCGTATTCGGAGTGTTCGAGCCAGGGGCGCGGCAGCTGATGCTCATAAAACACGCCGAATTTCATCGCATTTCTCCGCGGCAATTATTCATGTCCACATCAAACCATGTACTCGCGAAGCGAGGCAAACAATATTGCCGCCGCGCTACTTCGCTTCCGGCCAGACTTCGTCGAGACTGCGCAACGCGCCCACCGCATTGGGCCAGCCCGCGTAATGCGCTGCGTGCGTGATCATCTCGACCAGTTTCTCGCGCGGGATCCCGAGCCGCTTAGCGGCCGCGAAATGAAACTTTTGCTCAGGCTCACGTGCTAATGCCACCAAGATTGTGCACGTCACCAATGAGCGCTCTTCGAGTGCCAGCGCCTCGCCCTGCCAGACATCGCCAAACAGATGCTCCAAGGTGTAGTCGCGAAAGCGCTTGGGGAATCGATCGAGATTCGCACCTGGGCCAGCGAGACGCTCAAGTAATGCTTTGCCTTTGTCAGCTTGTTCTTTACTCATTTAAACCCTCTTTGTTTAGTTGGCGATACTCGAGAAAGTCTGCAGGTTGTGCATCAAGTGCTCAATTTGCAGACCCCGAAACGGGTGTTTAGCCTAGCAGATCCTTCGCCACGCCCACCCACAAATTTGCGCACAGGCCAAGCGAGTTCACATCAATGCGTTTGTTGTGGCCGTGAAAACGTGACGCGAATTCGGACACAGTAACTTCACGGCTGAACAGGCCGGTGCCGTAACCCACCGCGCCTTTATCGCGGAAGAACCGCGCATCGGTGCCACCGACAATCAATTCCGGCAAGAACTCGGCTGCGGGATAGGTGGCTTTGACTTAGTGGCACTGAGATGCCAACGAAGAAATTTTGCGGCGTTGCAACGGCGGAATCGGGGCGATTGTCAAAGAAACCTGACTGTACGCGTCAAGGTTGTAGGCACACGAAGTGTGAAGTCGACAGTTCTAAGAATCCAGAGGTTCGCGAAATGAAAAGCGCGCTACGCGCTAGCGAGTATGCAGAGGCGACCTGGACGCAATCGCTCGCCGATTGGACCGCCTCACACGTACGGGCACTGCGGTTCTTCGGCGATGTGCCCGAACTCGCGGTGCCCGCAACTTTATCCCCGACACGGTAAACCCCAAGGGCGGATTAGGTGCCTGTAGCGCATCGGGCGAACAATCGAAAGGGCTGCTCTTCCCGCATACGTTGAAACAGTGTGGCGAATTTGAGCGCCGTGCTTCGTGAGCAAAGTAAGTGAAGCAATCAGGCTCCGCATCGCCGCCGCCAATTACCGAATGGCGGCTATTGAAGGGAACGCCCTTGGCTATCCCGACGCGGAGAACACGCACCGAGCCGACGGGCTTGAGGACAAGGCTGCGGCACTGCTGGACCCCGACGAGCCGGTGACGTTCACGGCGGCTGGGGAAGTCGTGACACGCCACCAGCTGCGCTCCGAGGCGCGCATCGTACGCACGCCGGGGATTGCTGCTATTGAGGCCGGCGAGGCACGCATCAACCTCCTCGATAAGGCGCATGTCCTGGCGATGGGTTTGGACCTCGCAGAGGAAGTCGGGGCCACCGATAGCCGGCAGAAGATGCTAGCGCATCAATTGGCGTTGATGCACACCAAGATATTCGAGCTGATGAACGCGCCGGAAACCAACGCGACTCCATTGAACAAGCCCGATTGATGAACGTCGCAACCAGGCTGATGACGGTATTTCAACAAGGGCTGTTGACGTTGCAAAAGCTAAAGACTGGCGGTGTTGGCGCCGGCCTCAAATTGAGCCAGGGTGCCGACGCCACAATGCGCCAGCTATCAAGACCGAAACGCTAGCGGCGGCGCGGCGGCTGAGCCCGCCGCGCTGGCTCCCTGAAGGAGCGGCAGACACCTCGGAAATGGCTCAATTCGGCGTCGGCGGCAACATCTGTTGATGCTGACTGAAATTTGACCAGCCTGACGATCTAAATGTGATCAGCCGTTGTTCCACCCTCTCTATGACACCATTGGGAAAACGAACTGGAAGCAGTGGTCACTGCCATTCCGGCAGAATGGCGAATCGCTGATCAATCGACGATCGGCATCAACATAGCAATAGCAGAAGGCGCTAGCGGGTGATCTAAATCGAGGCTGCTAGTGTCTGTCAGCTGAGCAGTCCAGCGACAATATTAATCGTTAGCGCCAGCAGCGTGGTATTAAACACAAAAGCGAGGATCCCATGCGCCATGACCCAGCGCCGCAAGTGGGTCGCCGCTATCACGACATCCGCCGTCTGAGACGTCATACCAATGACCAGCGAAAAGTACAAAAAGTCCGTATAGATCGGGGTGTCTTGCCGCAGAAATTCAAGCGGCGCGCGGTGGTCCTTCGCGATAGCGAGGTAATAGTCGTGGGCATAATGTAACGCGAATGCCGTATGAACAAGCAACCAAGACGCCGCGAACGTCACCGCGACTAACGTCACGTGCAGTACTTGTTGAGACTGCGGTAGGCTTTTCAGGTTGCCCAGTTCCATCGCAATCGCGGCGAGGCTTGCAATGGCGGCCGCCACCGTCAGTAAAAGGATGGCCCGTGCACCATCGTCCTGCGCGCGAGCGCGCCACTTCATATGGTCAATCGATGACCGCCAGATCATGGTCCAAGCCAGGGTTAAATAAAGTCCCGCACCAACAATCCAAGCGATGAGCGCGCGAGTTGACGCTTTGTACCCACTCGGCAGAATTATTAG
>JAYUEZ010000496.1:0-9105 GCA_043738965.1 Gammaproteobacteria bacterium | reverse complement strand
TTCTTCAGTTTCTGCGCGGACAACTGACTTTTTAGTTCGGTATTTTCGTTGGTTAGGGTGTCGACCGGGCCCGTGCGAGCACCGCTCGAAGCGCGCGCCTCTAACGCCTTGAGCCGCTCGGCCATAGCCTGTTTATCTTGCTTGAGTTGTTCGACCAGACTCGCCGCCGGCGGATCCTTCATCAAGTACGCGCTATCCACCCACCCCACAATGCCCTCGGGATCTTTAATCTTCGCCAATTCCCCCTTACGCGCCAGCACGTCAATTTTCGTTCCGGTGGGAAGGACCTTCGCGATGGCGCTATTTAAGTCATCGTCGCGATGCACACCGACCAGCAACTTATCGATTACGTAAGAAACTTCAGTCGCGCGCGCGACCGGGAGTGCGAACACGCACAGCAATAGGCAGAGGATTCTCATGGCCTGATTTGTAATCTGAAATGAACACCGAGTCTAGCGCAGCCAGCAAACCGCGAATTAGCTAGGGTCTAACTAAAGATCCGTTGCAGCAGCGCCCATCCAAGCGCAATCGCGCCCGCGCCTGCGAGTAATCCCATGGCCGCGACTCGCCGCGTGTAACGCGCGACTAAATCATCCTCGCGCAAGGCCGCGATGACGAACGGTTGATCGTCTTGGCTAGTTGCGCCCAGCACGTCAACGCTTGGCGCCATCGGTCGTGCGAGGTGCCGCCGCGCGACTTCATCAATCGCATCGCGGCGCGCTTGCTCCCATTCTTGTGGGTTGATGTCGCTATCGTGATTAGTGTCATAGCGCTTAAGGAGATTACTTCGATCAGCTTTCCATTCGCGCAACAGGTCCGCGGTGGCGCGCGTGGCATCGGCGGTTGGCGCTGCCCCCCCATGGGTGCGAAACAAGCCTAGCGCGCACAGCGGTGCGCCGATGTCGATGCGCTCTTCCAGATACCGATACTCGCAGCCTAAGGCCGCCAAGCGCTCGAACACCGACCAGCCAGCGGGATCTTTAATTCGCGGCGGCGTCGCGGTCATGCCATACCATTGATGCTTGATTGAAGGTGTCACGGTCGCGCCGTCTGGGTCGATCACGCAGCGGCCGGTTTCGTCTTCGACATAGAATAATGCGTCGCTGCGACCTTGCTCCAGCGTGCGCCAGCGGGTTTCCGTCTGGCCGCGCGCGTTGGTCGTGCGTTCCTTGCGCTCCACGGTGTACTGATACCAAACACAGGTCATGCGCGAGAGTTCGGCGAGAATCGGTTCGCCGTCGATTAATTTGGCGTAACCCTCCAATTCGACATAACCTTGAGTTGCCGATCGAACCTTCGAAGTAGCGGTGTCCTCGATTAATCGTTTGCGGACGAAATTACGATAGGTGTAGTACGCGCTGACCAGCGTGCCGCACGCGACGATCGACGCCGCGACCCAAAACTGGGGCGCGGAGGCCGCCAGTATTGCGCCACGCAAGTCCGCGAGAGAAACCACCATTGATGAGGTAAAGCGGCGCTACGAAAATAGCGACTTTAGATCGACATCGCGCTTTTCCTCTTGCAAGAACTCGAGCATGGCGCGCGGTTGAAATCCGCACAGCCGCGCGATCACGAGATCCGGGAACTGCTCGATTCGCACATTGTTCAAATTGACCGACTCGTTATAAAACTCGCGGCGATCGGCAATCGCGTTTTCGAGTTCCGAGATACGATCGCGCAAGTGTTGGAAGTTAGTGTTGGCTTTTAACTCGGGGTAGTTTTCGGCGAGCGCGAACAAATTGCCCAGGCCCTGGCGCAATTGAGAATCGGCGGACGCCACTTTCGTCACATCGCCATTCTCGCACGCGCTAAAGACCGCGGAACGGGCTTTGATGACTCGCTCGAGGGTGTCCTTTTCAAATCCCATATATTGTTTGCAGACTTCGACCAGCTTCGGCAATTCGTCGTGCCGTTGCTTCAGAAGAACGTCGATGTTGGACCACGCCTTGCTGGCATTGTGTTTGAGCGCGACCAATCCGTTGTAGAGCGCGATACCGTAAAAGGCGCTGGTCGCGACGACGACTAAAACGATCAAACTCCCGATTTCCATCACCATTCTCCTACTTCGAACTGACTGTTAAGCGCTATCGACCGTACGCGTCTAATTCTCAAGCGGGCCTAGGCGACTGGCGGTCCGCATACGGGACACTTGGGATCGCGTTGAAAGCGCATCGTGTGCCATTCCATGCCGAGCGCGTCGAGCAGCAGTAACCGCCCCTTCAGCACCTGGCCGACATTCATTAAGACTTTGAGAGTCTCTAGCGCCTGGATACTGCCGACAATTCCAAGCAACGGCGCGATGACGCCGGTCTGTGCGCAGGTCTCATTGGTGCCGCCACCGTCGTCGTATAGGCAGCGGTAGCACGGACTGTCGCCTTGGCCCGGAAAGTACACGCTGACTTGACCCTCAAAGCGAATCGCGGCACCGGAGACCAAGGGTTTGCGAAGGCGAAAGCAGGCGGCGTTGAGCCCAAACCGCGTCGGAAAGTTATCCGTGCCATCGACCACCACATCCGCGGTCGCGATCAGTGCATCAAGCGCGGCACCCTCCAAGACGCGTGGCACGATTTCCACCACCACGCCAGCGTTCAAGGCCTGCAATTTGTCGCGCGCGGATTCCACCTTGGGCCGCCCCAGATCGCGCGTGAGGTGAATAATTTGGCGCTGTAAATTCGACAGTTCCACCTGATCGAAATCCACCAGCACCAAGCGACCCACCCCTGCCGCCGCGAGGTACAACGCAACCGGGGAGCCCAACCCGCCGAGACCGAAGATGGCCGCGCTCGAGTCGAGCAAGCGTTGTTGACCCGCGATATCGACCTCGGGCAAAAGAATTTGTCGGCTATAACGCAGCAGTGTCGTGTCGTCCATCTCAAGCCTCCACACGGCGCCCGACGGTTACCCGCTCGTGGCCGGCCAAATCCCGCAGGGTTGCGATATCGATCAAGTCTACTGCCGCGAAACGTGTACGGACCGCGGCGCCTTGTGCGGCACCATGCTCCATGAGTAACCAGCCACCGGGGAGTAAGGTCGCCGGTGCCGCGTGGGCGAGTACGGTCAACGCGGCTAGACCGTCCTGACCAGCCGCGAGTGCCGCGCGCGGCTCAAATCGTAAACTCGAATTCACCAACAACGGATCATCACTCGCGACATACGGTGGATTGGCGACGATAACGGCATAGGTTCGCGGTTTAAGCGCGGCCACCCAATCCGCTTGCACCAACCACGCGTTAGGGGTGCGATGGCGGACGGCGTTTCGCCGCGCCACCCGAAGCGCGGCTGCCGAGTAGTCGACGGCAAGCACGGTCGAATCCGCGCGTTCCTTGGCAATCGCAATGGCGAGTGCACCACTGCCAGTGCCGAGATCGGCCACGCGTGGCGCCTCTCGCTGCATCATCTTCTCAAGCGCGAGTCGCACCAGGAGTTCGCTATCTCCGCGCGGGATCAGAACGTCCGGCGTGACTTCGAAATCGAGCGACCAGAATTCCTGAACGCCACGCAAATAAGCGAGCGGACGCCCTTGCGTTCGCGCTTCAAGCAAGGTGTGAAAACGCGCTGCACTAGCGGCCGCGACCGGCGTGTCAGGTTCGCGGATCAGGGTACTCCGGTCGCAGGCCAGCGCGATTCCCAGCAATAATTCGGCATCTAACCGTCCGCCGTCAGCGGGAGTGAGGGCGCGTGTGCCGGCGCGCAATAGCTCGCGAATAGTTGGCGCCTGCTCCACGTTAGTCGCCGGCCATTTGCGCCATTAAATCCGCTTGATGTTCGCTGACCAACGGTCGAATGATCAAGTCGAGTTCGCCAGCCAACACGCTGTCCAATTTATAGACCGTCAAGTTGATCCGGTGGTCGGTGACTCGTCCTTGCGGAAAATTATACGTGCGGATGCGTTCTGATCGATCACCAGAACCGACCAGATTGCGTCGATTCAGCGCCTGTTCGCTGGTCTGACGATCGCGTTCGGATTGCAGCAATTTGGCTTTTAGTAAGCTCATCGCGCGCGCGCGGTTCTTGTGTTGCGACCGTTCGTCCTGACATTCGACGACCACGCCGGTGGGTAGGTGAGTAATGCGGATCGCCGAGTCCGTTTTATTGACATGCTGGCCGCCAGCGCCCGATGCGCGGTAGGTATCGACTTTCAAATCCGACGGATTGATGTCGATGGCGGTCACTTCATCAAGCTCCGGCAAGATCGCGACCGTGCACGCTGACGTGTGAATGCGACCCTGCGACTCCGTGGCGGGAACCCGTTGCACTCGATGTGCGCCGGATTCGAATTTCAATAGCGAATATGCCCCATTGCCGATGACCCGGCCAATAACTTCCTTATAGCCGCCTAATTCGCTTTTGCTCTCGTTCAAGACCTCGACTTGCCAACCTTGCCGTTCGGCATACTTGAGATACATCCGAAATAAATCCGCCGCGAATAACGCCGCTTCGTCCCCGCCGGTGCCAGCGCGCACTTCCAAAAAGATATTCGAATCATCCGCCGGATCTTTCGGGATCAGTAATTGATTAATGGCCTGGGCCAAGGCCTCGAGTTGGACCTTGGCGCTCGCGACTTCGTCGTTTGCCAAGGCCCGCAATTCGGGGTCAGCCTCGCCGAGCAGCGCTTCTGCATTACTTAATTCACCGCCGACTCGACAGTATTCGATGTACTGCTCGACCACTGGATCGATCTCCGCGCGTTCGCGTGATAACGCGCGAAACCGATCGGCGCTGCTGGATATTTCCGGCGTGGCGAGTAAGGCATCCAATTCCTCGCGTCGTTCGCGCAGGATTTCGAGTTTATTATTTAAAGAAGCTTTCATGCGGGTGGATCTTCGCGGGTAATGGCAAGTAGCTCGCGTGCATGGTCGATGAATTCCAAACGTCCCTCGCTGGCCGCCTCGCGGATTTTCGCGGTCGGATGATGAATAAGTTTATTGGTCAAGGCGCGCGCCAATCCGGCCAATACCTGGCGCGGATCCTCGCCACTCGCCAGCCGGCGTTCGGCCTTGCCGAGCAGATCCTGCGCAATGCCGTCAATCTGCCGGCGATAGGCAACAATGGTTTCGTTGCCATCCAAGGATTGCACCCAATCCATGAATTCTCGCGCGTGGACATCGACGATCGTTTCCGCTTGGCGGGCGGCGACTTGGCGTAAGTCGAGATTTTCGGCGATGACTTGGTCGAGATCGTCCACGGTATAAAGATAGATGTCAGCGAGCTCACTCGCGCTGGCTTCGACATCGCGCGGTACCGCGAGATCGACCACGAACATCGGATTAAAACGCCGCGCCTTGATCGCTCCTTCGAGCATGGCGCGAGTGACCACGGGCAACCGGGCCGCCGTGGCGGTAATCACGATATCGGCGGCGGCGAGCGCCGCGGGCATCTGCGTCAGCGGTATTGCCCGCCCGCCCAACGTGACGGCCAATTTTTGTGCACGCTCGAGGGTGCGGTTGGCGAACACGAGTTCGGCGATGTGTTGTCCGCGCAGATGTTGCGCCACCAATTCGATGGTGTCGCCGGCGCCGATGAGCAGCGCGCGCCGCGTATTCAATTCGCCGTGGACCTGGCGCGCCAAGCGGACGGCGGCATACGCCACCGAGACCGGTGTTGCGCCGATGGCGGTGCCGGTGCGCACTTTCTTCGCCACCGCGAAGGTGTATTGCATCAACTTGTTGAGTTGCTTGCCGGTGGTGCCGCTCGCGACCGCGGTGTGATAGGCATCCTTGATTTGCCCAAGAATTTGCGGCTCGCCCACCACTAGCGAGTCGAGGCCGCAGGCCACGCGCAACGCGTGACGCACCGCTTGTTGTTCGCCATAGTGATAAAAGTGACGGTCGATCACGCCGCGCTCAAGGGTCTTGTGCTGAACTAACCAATCGACCAAGGGTCTCTCGCTATGCGGGAGGCCAGCGGTATAGAACTCGGTGCGATTGCAAGTCGACAACACCACGGCTTCCTCGACGCCGGGTGTGGCGGCCACCGCGTGCAGGATCGCCGGCAACTGTTCCGCGGCGAACGCAACTTGCTCGCGCACGGCCAATGGCGCGGTCTGATGGTTAATCCCGAAGACAAAAATGGACATGGCGCGATCGGGGTTTCCGGATTACGGGGATTATCGCGTTACGGTTGGCATTGCCGCCTAACTTATCGCCGGCCGCAGACCTCGCTGCGCCACGTAAGCGGTGAATCGTGACGCTTAAATGTTTGCGCAGCCATGCCGCGCGGCCGGCTGGAGTAAGCTGGTCTAGAAGCCGGCATGGGTTATAGTTTACTGCATGATGGTCGATGTACGCTGACCGCGGCAACCGCTCAATACGCGCGTGGATGAACCGAATAGGAACGATGATATTTCCCACCCTCGATTTACCGTGGCGCCGAGCCCGCACGACGAGCCTCGTGATGGCGGGTCTACTTGCCGCCTGCGCGAACCTGCCGCCGGGCGCGCCGTCTGGACCCAAAGCCGCCACGCCAGCCACCGGCGCGGCCAGTCCGTGGCTGGGTGCCGACGAGTTACTGACATACGCGAGCCACCCGACCACGCAGTCTGAGTTAGAAAACGAACCCCTGTATCGAATCTTGGCCGCGGAATTTGCCGGCCAACGTGACCAGTTGCCGTTCGCGGTCGAGCAATACGGCAAATTAGCGGCGACCGCCCAAGATCCGAATATCGCTGAGCGCGCCGCGAAGATCGCGGTGTACGCGCATGACTATCACGCGGCGGCGCTTGCCGCCGAACGCTGGGTGGCGACCGCGCCGACCAATCTCGAGGCGCGGCAGCTCGCCGCCGCTATGCATATCCGCCTAGGCGAAGCCGAGCCCGCGATCGTGCACCTTAACTATGTGCTCGCGCGCGATCACAGTGGACATGGCGATAAGCTGAAGATGATCGCGAATCTGCTCGGGCGCGAAGAGGACAAAACCACCGCGCTTAGCGTGATGGAACGGCTAATCGACAAACGTGACAGCGATCCTGACGCGCTCCTCGTCTATGCGGTATTGGCGCTCCGGGCCGAACAGCTTGATAAATCCCGCGCCGCGATGGATCGCTTGGTGGCCCACGCCGACATCAATCCCAATATCGCGATTGCCTACGTCGCGGCGCTCCAAAAAGAAAAAAAGGTGCCGGTGGCGTTGGATTTTCTCGAGCGCGCGCTCAAGCGCACCCCGCGCGAATATGGCTTGCGCCTGCTCTATGCGCGAATGTTGGCGGCGGCGGAGCGTTACGATGATGCGCGTACGCAGTTTCTGCGGTTACGTCGGCAGGTTCCGGATAGCACTGACGCGCTGTTCGCGTTGGGCTTGTTGAATTTGCAAACCAATCGAATCAACGAAGCAGAGCGGAATTTTGTCGATTTGGCCAAGGTGGCCGAGCGCCGCGACGACGCGAATTTTTACTTAGGTCAAGTCGCTGAGTCGCGACATCAACCCGCCGCGGCGTTGAAACACTATGCCGAGGTCGCGAGCGGCGCGAGTTATTTCCAGGCACGAGTGCGCACCGCGGTGTTGCTCGCTGGTGAGAAAAAACTCGCCGCCGCGCGTGAGATCCTGGCTGGGTTAAGGCCCGAGAACGACGAGCAACGCAAGCAATTGGTGTTAATCGAGGTCGACTTGCTGGCGGGTCAAAAAGCGTATACCGACGCGATGGCGGTGTTCGATAAAGCCTTGAACGGCAACTATGACACGACCCTGCTCTACAGCCGCGCGATGCTCGCTGAGCGCATGGATCGTTTGGATGTGCTGGAAGCCGATCTCCGCGAGATCCTGCATCGCGAACCCGAGAACGGCGATGCGCTAAACGCGCTCGGGTTCACGCTCGCCGATCGCACTAACCGCTTTGAAGAAGCGCACGATTTAATTCAACGCGCGCTAACGCTCGCACCGGACAATTTCTATGTGCTCGATAGCATGGGGTGGGTGCTCTATCGCCTAGGTCGGCTCGACGAGGCCGTGCCCTATCTTGAAAAGGCGCGGGCGCAGCGCAATGACCCCGAAGTCGCGGCGCATCTCGGCGAAGTATTGTGGAAGCTCGGGCGCAAGGACGACGCGCGCAAAGTGTTGAATAGCGCGCTTAAAACCCATCCCGAGGACGAAAAGCTGCTCAGCGCAATCAAACGCTTCGCGCCGTGATCCGCGTCCTGGTTCTGGTTTGCGGCGCCCTGCTGACAGGCTGCGCGACCGCGCCGCCGACTCCTGCACCCGACACCAACAGTGGCGCGTGGCACACGCGACAAGCGACGCTCACCGCGCTAAGTCATTGGACATTGGACGGGCGTCTCGCGATTCAGCGTGGCCAAGAAGGCGCTCAAGCACGGCTGCGCTGGACGCAATCAGGTCCGGACTTTGAACTGCGGATCATGGCCCCCTTGAGTCAGGGCACGTATGTCGTGCGCGGGACGCCGGCGGGTGCGGAGTTGGTCGCACCCGATAACACCGTGTACCACGCTCGTGATCTCGATACCCTGATGACCACACACTTGCACTGGGCCTTACCCGTTGCCGGCGCGCGCTACTGGGTGCGTGGGATCCCAGATCCAACCCAGCTGGTCGCCAACCTTCAATTGGACGCGACCGGTCGCCTGCAAGATCTCGCGCAAGCGGGATGGCGCGTGAGTATATTGGAGTATCAAACGCACCAGGACGTCGATCTGCCCGCGAAATTATTTATCCTCGGGAATGATCTGCAAATACGATTGGTGATCACGCAATGGACGTTGAACCCGCCATGAGCGAGGTTGCGTGGCCCGCGCCGGCCAAACTTAATTTATTCTTGCATGTGGTGGGACGCCGCGCCGACGGTTACCACCTATTGCAAACCGTGTTCCAGTTTCTTGATTACGGCGACGATCTCACCTTCACACTCCGGCCGGATGGTGTCATTCGTCGAACCTCGGATCTACCGGGCGTGCTCCCCGAGGCGGACTTGGTGGTGCGCGCCGCGCGGGTTTTGCAGACTGCCACGGGTACCCCACAGGGCGTCGAGATTAGCGTCGCGAAGCGGCTGCCAATGGGGGGTGGATTGGGTGGGGGCAGCTCCAACGCCGCGACGGTGTTGGTCGCGCTGAACCATTTATGGGGCACTGGCTTGGCCGCGACAGATCTCGCCCAGCTGGG